>JAGGVW010000263.1 GCA_021157805.1 bacterium | reverse complement strand
TATAAATAAAGATACAGTTATAATTGAACCGACAAGCGGAAATACAGGCATTGGACTTGCTTTTGTGTGTGCCCAGAGAGGTTATAATTTAATTCTTACAATGCCTGAAAGTATGTCTGTTGAAAGAAGAAAATTACTTTCTCTTTTTGGTGCTGAAATTGTATTAACTCCTGCTGAGGAAGGGATGACAGGAGCGGTTAAGAAAGCAGAGGAACTGTTGAAGAAATATAAAAATTCTTTTATGCCAGACCAGTTTAAAAATCCTGCAAATCCTGAAATACATAGAAAGACAACTGCAGAAGAAATATGGGAAGATACAAATGGGAAAATTGATATATTTGTGGCAGGAGTGGGAACTGGGGGAACTTTGACAGGCGTTGGGGAGGTGCTGAAACAGAAAAAGAAAAATATTAAAATTGTAGCAGTTGAACCAGAAAATTCAGCAGTTCTTTCTGGAGAAAATCCCAGACCCCATAAAATTCAAGGAATAGGAGCTGGTTTTATCCCTGATGTTCTAAATAAGGGTATAATTGATGAAGTGATTAAAGTAAATGATGAGGATGCAATTGAAATAGCAAAAGAATTGGCAAGGAAGGAAGGTATTCTGGCAGGAATATCAAGTGGTGCAGCAGTTTTTGCTTCTATTAAAATTGCCAGAAGAAAAGAAAATGAAGGGAAAAAAATTGTTGTAGTTTTGCCTGATACGGGAGAGAGATATTTATCAGTTTTTTAAAAGAAAGGAGGAAAGAAGTGGAAAAAATAATATCAAAGGCAATAGTTGAAAGTTATACAAAAGAGTTACTTGATAATCTTGAAGTTGATGTTGCAATTGCGGGAGCAGGCCCTTCTGGTCTTATTTGCGGTTATTATCTTGCAAAAAATGGAGTAAAAACAGCAATTTTTGAAAGAAGTTTGAGAGTTGGTGGAGGTATGCCTGGTGGTGGGATGATGTTTAATAAAATCGTTTTTGAAGAAGAATCTATAAAAATTCTTGAAGAGTTTGATATTAATGTTGAAAAGTATGAAGAAAAAATTTATGTTACTGATGCCATTGAGACAATATCTGCATTTATTAATAAAACAGTAAAAACAGGAGCAAAAATTTTCAATCTTATAAGTGTGGAAGATATTATTATAAGAGAAAACAGGATAAATGGAGTTGTTTTGAACTGGTCAGCAGTCCAGATATCAAAATTCCATGTTGACCCTCTATCTGTTATTTCAAAATATGTTGTTGATGCTACAGGTCATGACTGTGAAATATGCAGGATTGTTGAAAAGAAAGTTGGAGGGATTGAAGTTAAAGGAGAAAAATCAATGTGGGCAGAAGTTGGAGAAAAAGTTCTTGTTGAAAATACAAAAGAGGTGTATCCAGGACTTTTTATCTGTGGAATGGCTGCAAATGCTTTTTATGGTTGTCCGAGAATGGGAGCAATTTTTGGTGGTATGGTTTTATCAGGGAAGAAAGCAGCCGAGCAGATAATAGAAAAACTTTGAAGGAGGAAACATATGGGAAAAACAATCTCAGAAATAAACGAGAGGATTAAAAGAGGTAAAGCAGTAGTTGTAACAGCAGAAGAATTGATTGATTTAAAAAAGAGTACTGACAGTAAAAAACTTGTGAAAGAAATTGATGTTGTAACAACAGGAACATTTGGACCTATGTGCTCTTCTGGTGTTTTTCTAAATTTTGGACACTCAAAGCCAAAAATAAAATTTGGTGGTGGGAATGTGTATCTTAATGGTGTTCCTGCTTATGCTGGACTTGCTGCTGTTGATGTTTACCTTGGTGCTTCTGCTTTACCAGATAATGACCCAAGAAATAATGAATATCCTGGTGAATTCAGGTATGGTGGAGGACATGTAATTGAGGATTTGCTTGCAGGAAAAGAGATAGAGATTGAGGTTACAACTTATGGAACTGACTGTTATCCAAAAAAATATCTGAAAACAAAAATTACGATAAATGATTTAAATGAAGCAATTCTTTTCAATCCAAGAAATTGCTATCAGAATTATAATGTTGCTGTAAATCTTTCAGACAGAACCATTTATACTTATATGGGGATTTTAAAACCCCGACTTGGAAATGCAAATTATTGTTCTGCTGGACAACTATCTCCATTACTGAAAGACCCATATTTAAAAACAGTTGGTTGTGGTACAAAGGTATTTCTTGGTGGAGGTATTGGTTATGTTGCATGGTGGGGAACTCAATATAACCCTTCAGTTAAAAGAAGAAAAAATGGAACTCCAGTTGAGGGTGCTTGCACACTTGCTTTAATAGGTGATTTAAAACAAATGAAATCCAAATTTTTAAAAGGAGCATCTCTTACAGGATATGGTGTCAGTTTAATTGTTGGAGTTGGTATTCCCATTCCTGTTGTTGATGAAGATGTTTTGAATTTTGCGGCAATTCCTGATGAAGAAATATATGCTCCAATTGTGGATTATTCAAGTGATTATCCAAATGCAACGGGAAAAACACTTGGAGAAGTTAATTATGCACAGTTGAAAAGTGGGAAAATTGAAATTATGGGAAAAGAAGTTTCAACTGGTTCTCTTTCAAGTTATAAAAAGGCAAGAGAAATAGCAAAAACACTTAAAGAATGGATTGAGAAAGGGCAGTTTTTACTCACAGAACCAGTTTTTTATTTCCCCGGACCTGAAAGCGGATATAAATTTAAACCAATGAGACAGGAGGAAATATGAAGACAAAAAAGAAATACGTATTACATTTTCCACCAAAATTGATTGATAAGCCAATAATTTCTGATGCTGTTAAAAAATATAACTTTGAATTTAATATTCTGAAAGCATATATAACACCTGAGGAAG
>JAGGVW010000119.1 GCA_021157805.1 bacterium | reverse complement strand
CCCCATATCTGAAGGTGTATAAAATTTTTTATATTTTATCATATATTTTTGTGGAAAATAATGGTAAGGATAATCGTGAGGATAGATATAACCCTTCCCTCTTCCAAGTTCTTCTGCCCCCTTGTATCCTTTATGGCGTAGATGTTCTGGAACTGGTTGTGATTTTTCCTTTTCTACTTCCTCAATCGCTTTTTCAATTGCCAGATAGGAAGAATTGCTTTTTGGAGCAGTTGAAACATAAATTGTCGCCTGTGCAAGAATAATTTTACTTTCTGGCATCCCAATAACTTCAACTGCCTGATAACAGGCGTTTGCTATCAGTAATGCTTGAGGGTCTGCATTCCCAACATCTTCACTGGCACATATCAGAATTCTTCTTGCTATAAACCTTGGGTCTTCTCCACTGACTATCATTCTCGCAAGATAATAAAGAGCAGCATCCGGGTCAGAACCTCTCATACTTTTTATAAAAGCAGAAATAATATCATAATGCTGGTCTTCTCTGTCATATAAAATATGTTTTTTCTGGATACACTCTCTTGCAACATCAATATTAAAATTTATAAATCCATCTGAATTAAGAGGTGATATTGAAACTCCTGTTTCAAGAAAATTCAATGCTTTCCTTGCATCTCCTTCACTTGCTTTTACAATATATTTTATTGATTCTTCTGTTATTTTTATATTATATCTACCAAGTCCCCTTTTCTTATCTTTAAGTGCATTTTTTAAAATTTTCTCAATATCTTTATCAGTTAATGGTTTTAACTCAAAAACATTACATCTTGAAAGAAGAGGGGTATTTATATAGAAATATGGATTGTGAGTTGTAGCACCTATTAAAATTATTATTCCTTCTTCAACATCTCTCATTAAAGCATCCTGCTGTAATTTATTAAAATGTGAAATCTCATCAAGAAAAAGGATTGTTGTTTTCCCTGTTTCTTTAAACTTTTCTCTTGCTAAATTAATAATTTCTCTCACATCAGCAACAGTAGAAGTAACTGCATTAAGGAAATAAAATGGTCTTTTCGTCTGTTTTGCAATAAGGAAAGCAAGAGCAGTTTTCCCGCATCCAGGAGGACCAAATAAAATCATTGAAGAGATATTATCTTTTTCAATAAGTTTTCTTAAAATTTTCCCTTCTCCAAGTAAATGGTCCTGACCAACATATTCATCAATTTTTTCTGGTCTCATTCTCACTGCAAGAGGAATTTTCCGATTCTCTTTACCTTCTGTTTTAAAGAGTTCTTTCATTTTATCAAATATTATGGCAGGAAATTATGGAATTTTCAAATTAAATTATGCCCAAACCCGGTTTGGGCGGTACAGGACTCGAACCTGTGACCTCCACGATGTCAACGTGGCACTCTAACCAGCTGAGCTAACCGCCCTTATTTTAATATATTATAATACTTTTTCTTCTGCTTTATCAATATTTCGTATTTAATACAATAAATCCAGATGAAAAGTAAGGAGACGAGTAAGAATCTATATAAGGTGAAAAATCAGGATAAAGTTCTTATTAAACCAAATATGCTTTCAGCAAGAAAGCCAGAAGAAGGAGTTACTACCAATCCAGTAATTTTAGAAGAAATAATAAAAAGAATAAAAAGTAAAGAAATAGAAAAATAAGTGAGAAAAAAGGAGCAAAACTTGTAAAATTTTCAAAGTCAGAATTTGGAAAAATAAAAGGAGTTGAAAGCCCTTTATGGGACCAGATTGAAGATTATAAAATTTCCATAAGGTAATGGTCCATTCAATTGAATTCTATAGCAGTTGATATTGTTTGCTGTAAAATTGTAGGAATAAAACTAGAAAACACCCCCTATCGTGAAATTTATAAAAGAAAGTTTGACTTTCCTGAAGTTGATGGTGATAAAGTAGATGAAATAAAAAGTTTCAAACTCCCTTCAACAACAACTTAAAAAATTTTTTCAATTCAACCAGTAATAAATGGAGAAAAAATGCAGGAGATATTTTTTTCTGTTTTATATTTGCTCTATGAAAGCGAAGAATTTTTTACTTTTTTTCCATTTTTTAGGAGAAAAAACAAGAAGCCCGCCAATTGATTTAAGAAAGGCAGTAATAACAATTCCGCTCATAAAAAGCAAAAGATAAAAGAAGCCAGTTGCAGGGATTCCGATTGCCTTCGCAAGTGTTTTATTAAAAAGTACAGATTGAGTTTCCTTATAAAACAAAAGAATAAAAATTACAACAATAAAGAGTTTAACAATATCTGAACTATTGTGAAAATATTCTCCTATAAAAGATTTAATGCCTCTGATTTTTCTCCTGAAAAAACCCCATAAAAATGTAAAATTGAATCTAAAGGAGAAAAATAAAGTAAGGATTGCTCAATCCTACATTTATCAAGCATATTCTTTATAACTGGATATAGTAGAACGCTGAACAAGGTTATATTCTCTGCCAACGAAAATTCTTCCATCAAATAATTTCAACATTTTTCCTCTTTAAAATTTTTTCCCTTGTAGTCCAAAGACCTGCAGCAGGAGAATGTATAAAGTATACCTTCTCTCCATTCGGCATTATATTCCATCCTTCTTTCATCTTTTCAGGGTTATATTTTTTAATCGCTTCGGATAATTCAACATACTCGTACCCTATCCCTTTTATTTCCTCTTTACTCATTTTTCCTGGTGCATAAATAATTTTGAAACGCCCTTCAGAAGAACCATGAATTAAATGTGCAGTAGCATGTTGCAAATCCTGCATATCTTCATTTTTCTTAAATAATTCCATAATTTTTGATGTTCCTCTATATCCATATTTTCGGATAAAAGAATCCACCTCTGGTTGTTCCCCAAATCTTCTCAACCCAGGAGCTATGATTAATAATTCTCCTCCATCTGCGATAGCCATTCTTGTCCTGTAAATTGCTTTGTTTGCTACCCATGTACTTTTGAATTCCTCACCTGACATAAAAGTTACAAATTTTTCTACCGGTTTATCAAAGATAGTTACATTTTCTTCTTTACTGTGTTTTGCTGCCATAATATAAGTTTCTAAGTCGTCTCCTATATATATACCTGTGGTTACTAATCTATCTTCAGAATTCCTTTTAGTTACAATGAGAACATAGACATCTGGTAATTCTGAAAGAAATTCCTTTTCTGCCTTGTTATAACAAGCTCGGAGCGGTGTGATAATCTGTCCTAAATTATTTTCAATTCCATAACAAGCGGCCATTAAATGAGATGCACATATCGTTCTTTTCCCTCCAAGTCCAATAAAGTAATTTTTGTTATGGTTTGAAAAACCGAGTACTTCATGGGGTACAACCCAACCAATATTTATGATTAAATCATACTTATTTTCAATTACCATTTTATTTATTTCGATTGGAATTGGCCAATCTGCTTTACCTTCACTCACTTCTTTTACATAATCTGCGCTTATTTCACCTAAAAATTTATTACCTTTTCTCCAATTATGAGAATAGAAACATTGTGAAGGAATAGAGCCAAACATTTTTTTATTTTCTTCATCTGTATGGGGAACATGTTGACCTAAGGTAGGAATTACATCAACATGACAATTTTGGGGTAATAATTTATAAATTATCTCAGTAAGTTGACCCGCACCTGAAGGGTAACGAGTAATATCTGGTGGGAGTAAAAGAACCCTCTTTAAATTTTTTGTAATTCTATTCCTTGCTTCTTCAATCAATCTTTTCATTAATTCCTTTTTTTCTTCTTCCCTTATTTCTGAACTTTTTCTATAAAACCATGGCATTTTCACTCCTCTCCTACACTCAAATTATGTGGACAAATTAACATTCCCGAAAACTCCTTTTTTATTTTCTATTGTTATACCCTTCTGTAATAGTTTAGTTTTTATGAAAACAATTTATTTTTTAAATTTTATTCCTTTGCCACCTACTTGTCAAGTTTTCGAATTGAGACATAATAAATCTCCTATAAAAAGCCGCTGTCAAGTGTTCAATTTTTCCCTCCTTCCTTTTCAATTTCCCCATCTTTACCTTCAGGGTTTTATCCACTCTCCTATT
>JAGGVW010000160.1 GCA_021157805.1 bacterium | reverse complement strand
GCCATTTTATATTTCAAAAACTGAATTAGACGAACATTGTGGAAATGTTGCTACAACCTCAAGTGGAAATACCTATGCTTTCTGGGGTGATAGGAGTGATGAAAATGGAGAATACGACATTGATAGTTTTTATATTTATGCTCAGAAAATAGGAGAAAATGGTTCTGAATTTGAAGAAGATTATCTTTTAACTCCTTACACTGGATTAAAATACACTCCTATTGCAGTTGAAGGAAACACAGATGGTAATCTTTTAGTTTTATGGAAATCATGGGAAGGTTCATCTTACAAAGTATATGGAATTTTTTACAATCCTTCTTCATCCGAAAAAGGAGATATAAACGGTGATGAAGAAATAGATATTTCAGATGTTATTTTATGTTTAAGACAGGCAATAGGACTTGACCCTGTGAATATTGATTTAGCAGATATGAACGATGATGGAGTTGTTGATATAAGTGATGTAATTTTAATTTTGAGAAAGGCAATAGGTCTTGATTAACTTTCTGGGGAGGACCGTCCTCCACAATATTCTATCTTCTTTTTAATACAAACCTTCCTGTTCTTTTATGACTTTCTGTACTTCTTTTACTGGCACTTCATTTACAGGAATTTCATTTTTTGATGATAAAGAGGCAATTATTCCTGCTGCCTGTCCTGTTGCCATACAGGTAGCCATCACTCTTATTGCCCCCATTGCTTTATGGTCAGCTGAAATGCATCTTCCTCCCACAACAAGATTTTTTGCTTTTTCAGGAATTAACGACCTTGCAGGAATACTGAACCAATCATTTTTAGGTGGATGTAACTTATTTCTTGATGGGAGATAATCTTTGTATTTATCAAGCATAATACAGTATTCTTTTGTTGAACATTCTTTAATACAGAGGTGAACATTATCTTTTGTTCTTCCAAGTGGACAGTGAATATCAATCCAATAAGTGCATCTCGCAATACTGTCTTCTGTTTTTATTCCTGAAATTACATTTTCTTCTGTCATAGTATATAATCCTTTTATCTGTCTTGTTTCTCTTATTCCAATACTGGCTGGTAAAGATGAAACGTAGGCATTTTCAAATCCAGGTACATTTCTTTTAAGAAATTTTAAATATTTAAAAACCTGTTTTCTCAGTTCTATCTCTCCCTTTGTTAAATCATATACATTTGTTCCATCTCCTGCAAATCTTGTTAAATTAAATGACCTTTCTCCTTTTTGTGTTGTGCTTCCTTTCCCTCCAAGTCCTGTATTATATATTTTTAATTCTCTCTTTTCTCTTAACTCAGTTAGTTTTTCTACTGCTTCTTTAACAACTTCTTCTGTTAATTTCTCCTCATCAATACCACCTATTTTAAACATACTCCCCATTGCCTCTGTTTTACCATCGTGAGGTCTTCCTTTTGTATATTCAAATCCAGAAAAATAAGAAATATCAGCATCTCCTGTTGTATCAACAAAAACCACTCCTTTTATTTTTTGAATCCCACTTTTATTTACAATCTCAACTTCCTTTATTTCACCTTTTTCTACTTTTGAAGAGATTGCAAAAGAATGATAAAGAATTTCAACTTTCTCCTCCAGAAGTAATGCCTCAGCAGCATACTTAAAAACTTCTGAGTCGAAAGGAAT
Source organism: bacterium (assembly GCA_021157805.1). The sequence goes on along the minus strand of JAGGVW010000160.1, from coordinate 1,821 downwards.
TCCTCCCTTTTTATAAGCAATTTCCCACTTTTCACATCCATCAAATTCTGCCATTCTATCAACAAGGAATTTTAAAAATCCAGCAACAGCAGGTTTCTCTTCTGAAAAGTAATGACCAAGTATTGGGCCAACAAGTCCAGCAGTTGCCATACCGCCAAGAAATCCATACCTTTCAATTAAAAGGACTTCTGCACCTGTTTTTGAAGCAGCCCAGGCAGCTGCAATTCCAGCAGGTCCCCCTCCTATTACAATTATTTCTCTTTCCATTTTTATACTCCTTTTGCCTGATTATTTTAAAACTCCATCTGATTTTGTCAAATTTTCTCTTAATGTTGTTTTTTACTCTTTGAGGAAAAGATTTAGAAAATAGAAAAAGGTATGTAAATTAGTAGAAATCATAAGAGAAAAATACAGAAAAGCCATTGTTTTCAGCATATTTTACAATTCTGGGAGAAGCGGAGTGAACTACAAATATTGGAAATTTTTCCTCTTTTATTACTTTTTCTATCCTCATAATTCTCTTTTTAAACTTATCTACATCCTTTAGAGATAAATGAGTTTTTGATTCTCCTATTATGTAAACTATTTTTCCATTTTTCTTGGCTTTCCCAAATATATTTATTTCTTCTTCTTTCCCTTCTGGATATTCTATAAATTTTCTCAATAACCTATCTTTTACTTCTAATCCAAATTTTTCCTTTAAAAGTTTTGGTAATGATTTATATGCTCTATTTTCCAAATCAAAACCAACAGAATGAGATAATCCACCAAGCTCCTTTTTTATTCTTCGGAATGTTATTGTTAAACTTCTTATTTCTTTTTCTGTTTTTTCTTGTACTTCAGCCAATTGGTTTAATCTTTCTTCGGTTTTCTGCTGAGCTATAGTAAGTTGGTCTACTCTTTGAGCGAGTTGGTTTAATCTTTCTTCAGTTTTCTGCTGAGCTATAGCGAGTTGGTTTAATCTTTCTTCAGTTTTCTGCTGAGCTATAGCGAGTTGGTCTACTCTTTGAGCGAGTTGGTTTAATCTTTCTTCAGTTTTCTGTTGAGCTATAGCGAGTTGGTTTAATCTTTCTTCAGTTTTCTGTTGAGCTATAGTAAGTTGGTTTAACCTTTCTTCGGTTTTCTGTTGAGCTTTCACTAACTGGACTATTACAGATTTTAATTCTTCAAATTCCTCTCTTTTTATTACATATTCTTCTCTAATAAATTCATAAAGTTCTATTACTCCCTCTTTTAAATTTTCAGGGAATTTATTTATTACATTTTTCAAACTTTTCATTTTCCCCCTTTTTTGACTCTAATTAAATTATAAGGAAATTTATAATTAATGTAAACAATCATTGAACAAATTCATTTTTCACCACACTATTCCAAAATGGTATATGCCCAAACTCCATGAGGATGAGTTTTTGAAAGTGGACCAGAGGGCTCTTTTACTGTCAGCATGGAAAGAGTAAGAAAATGTATTTTTTCAGGTAAATTAATTTTTATTTCCATGGATGAATTTTCTGATGAAATTGGAGAAGTTTTAAAAATCAGTTTCTCATCAGCAAAAATTCTGAAAACCACTTTACCTTCACTTTCTTTGAAAAGTGGATTTATTCCAACCTTTGCTTTAAAATAAGAATAACTGCCCGGCCAGATAAAAAACTCAATTTTTGCCTCTCTTTCTTTAACTTCTTTTACTGGTGTTTTTTTAGGACCAAGATATGGTATAACTCCAAAACCTTTTACTCTTACAATTTTTCCATCTTTTTCCTTTAAAGATAGAGGATAATATTTTCCCCCACTGTAAGGAATGAGAGATATGTTTTTTAAGGG
>JAGGVW010000239.1 GCA_021157805.1 bacterium | reverse complement strand
GGGATAAGAAATTTCCCAAATTTTCTTTTTTCATTTACAATTAAATATGTTTTAATTATAAAGGGGTGAGGAAAATGAAAAAAACAGTTAAAATAATTTTATTTATAGTATTCATATTTTTTATTCACCTTGCCATTGCAAAGGATCTGGAAATTACAGTAATTTATGATAATAATCCTTACAACAAAGAACTTGAAACAAGATGGGGATTTTCCTGTCTGGTAGAAGGTCTTAAAAAAACAATTCTTTTTGATGTGGGTGGTGATGGCTCTGTTCTTCTTGGAAATATGGAAAAACTTAAAATAAACCCTGAGAAAGTTGATATAGTAATACTTTCTCATATTCATTATGACCATATTGGTGGACTATTTGATTTTTTAAAAGAAAACTCAAATGTTAGTGTTTATATCCCAAAATCTTTCCCTCAAAGTATTAAAGATAGAATCAAAAATACAGGTGCAAAATTTGTTGAGGTTCATCATCCAGTTAAAATTGTTGAAAATGCTTATTCTACAGGAGAACTTGGGACAGGGATAAAAGAAGAATCACTTGTTATAAAAACATCTAAGGGGCTGGTGGTAATTACAGGTTGTGCACATCCTGGAATTGTAAATATAGTAAGAAAAGCAAAAGAAATGTTTAAAACAAATATTTATTTAATATTAGGTGGATTTCATTTAAGTGGAATGAATGGTTGGCAGATAGAAAGAATCATTAAAGGAATTAAAAATGAAAATGTTGAAAAAGTCGCTCCCTGTCATTGTTCAGGAGACCTTGCAAGAAAACTATTTAAAAAAGCATATGGTGAAAACTTTATTCTTACTGGTTGTGGAAAAAAGATAAAAATAAAAAATGCTTTCTAACAGGTGAAATGTTAATGTCTGGTTTTACTATGGGTTGGAAATAGTGCTAAAATGAAAATCTGTGTTTTACATGAAGAGATGGATGAATTTATAGAAGAATATTCGGGATTTAGTGTTTACATAGAATTTAAAGGAAAGAAAATTCTATTTGATACTTCTAATGATAAAAAAGGCAAAGATATCTTAAAAAATGCTAAAAAATTAAATATAGACCTTTTCAATAAGTTAGATTATATTGTTTTAAGTCACGGCCATTATGACCATACCAATGGGCTGGTTGCTTTAAGAGGGACTAAGGCAAGGGTTTTAGCCCATCCCGATTGTTTTGAAAGAAAATATTATCAAGAGAGATTTATAGGTTCTCCTTTTTCTAAAGAGGAGATGGAAAAAGAGTTTAAATTAATTTTATCTAAAGAGCCATATTTTATAACTGAAGATATTGTCTTCTTAGGTCAAGTTCCAAGAGTAACGAGTTTTGAAGGAAAAGTTCCTGTAGGAAGAAGAGAAAATGGCGAAGGTGATTTCGTCTTAGACGATTCAGCATTATCTATAAAAACTAAAAAAGGACTGGTAATTATATCTGGATGCTCTCATTCTGGAATTTGTAATATCATTGAATATTCTAAAGAAGTTTGTAAAGAAAATAATATTTATATTCTTTTAGGTGGTTTTCATTTGTTTGATAAGGAAGTTACAGATAAGACAGTTGAATTTATTAAAAAACAAAGATTAGAGAAAATTTATCCAGCGCATTGTTTGAATAATTATGCTTTTTCTAAAATTTTAAAAATTGGAGGGAAAAGAATTCATACCTTACAAACCTTACATTTTGAAGAGGGGGTTTAAAATGTATATCACCAATGTCAAAAAGACAAAAGAGGAAAAGACAAGAAGTGGTGTTTCTGTCTGGTGGTTATTATCGGAAGAAATTGGTGTTCCAAACTTTGAGATGAGATATTTTGAATTCAAGAAAGGTATGCATACAACTTACGGTAAACATCCCTGGGAACATGAAGTATTTATAGTAAAAGGTGAAGGAGTTATAAAAGGGAAAAATTTTGAACAAAAAATTAAAGCTGGAGATGCTATATACATTGCGCCAAATGAAGAGCACCAATTTTTAAATAATAATGATGAACCTTTTGGGCTTATCTGTATTATCCCAAAAGGAGCTGAAAAAAGAAAAATGTCATCGCTGGAATCTGTAAGTGAACTCCACCCTGAATGAAACTTTTTGGGGTAGAGTGGAGTATAGATAGTGCTATTTATAATGAGGTAAAAAATGAAAATCTTGAAAGCAAAAATTTTTAACAAAAAAGCAGAAAACCCCAGAAATAAACCTGACCAGATTATAAAAGCAATAGGACTGAAACAGGGACAAACTATTGCTGATATTGGAGCAGGAGGAGGTTATTTTTCTTTACGATTTGCTGAAATAGTTGGAGATGAAGGTAAAGTTTATGCTATTGATACAGACCATGAATTCTTACAATTTATCAAAAGAAATGCTGAAGAAAAAGGACTGAACAATATAGAGATAATTTTAGCAAAAGATAAATTGGATTTGCCTGAAAATATTTTAGATTTTGTATTTATGAGAAATGTTACCCATCACATATCTGATAGAGTAAAATATTTCAAGAATCTAAAGCGATTTCTAAAACCGAATGGCAGAACTATTATAATAGAGTATAAAAAAGATAAGATTTTTACCTTTCGTGGATTATTCAGGCACTATGTTCCGAAAGAAACTATTATACAGGAAATGAAAAATGCTGGATATATACTGGAAAAAGAATTTGACTTTTTACCAGAACAGCATTTTACAATCTACGCAATACAATATAAAACTGATAACAAAATATAAAAAGGAAAATGACAATACCAGATATTGAAGAACTGAATAAAATGATAAGAGAATGTAAAAGATGCAGATTATATGAAACAAGGACAAATCCTATATGTGGAGAAGGAAATTTAAATGCGAAAATTTTTTTAATTGCTCAGGCACCAGGAGAAAAAGAGGATAAAGTTGGGAAAATGTTTGTTGGTCCTTCAGGGAAAGTGCTTGATGAATTATTAAATGAGGCAAAAATTAAAAGAGGTGAAATTTATATGACAAATTTAATAAAATGTATGCTTCCAGAATGTAGAAAACCAGAACAGGATGAAATTGAATCTTGTAGTTATTATTTAGATGAAGAAATTAAATTGATAAATCCGAAAGTATTGGTTCCATTGGGTTATTATTCAACCCGTTACATTTTTCAAAAATATGGGATTTCATTACCTCCAAGGGAAGAACTTTCTAAGATTCTCGGTAAACTATTTTTATCTGACGATAAAAAAATATTACCTTTACCT
>JAGGVW010000149.1 GCA_021157805.1 bacterium | reverse complement strand
TTGATGAATGGAGCAGAGGAACTGTTAAATCTTCTGAAAGAAAAAGGATTGAAAATTGCTGTTGCTACAAACAGAGTGAAGTTCTCTATAATGATGGTTATAGAATATATGAAAATATGGAAATTTTTTGATTATATTGTAACTGCTGATAATATTAAAAATCCAAAACCTGCTCCTGAGATGCTTTTAAAAATCCTTGGATATTTTAAAATTTCACCTGAAAATGCTTTTTATGTTGGAGATATGGATATTGACTGGAAAACGGGAATAAGAGCAGGAATTGATACATTTATAGTTGCAACAGGTTCTTCTTCTTTTGAAGAGATTAAAAAAGCAGGGGTTAAAGAAGATAGAATTTTTCCCAATCTCATTTCACTTAAAAATTTTCTTCAAAATAAAAAGTTGATTTAAAAACATAATTCTGGGATAATATTATAAAGAAAGGAGGAAAAGAATGGAAATTATTGATGTTTATGCAAGACAGATTCTTGATTCAAGAGGTAATCCAACAATTGAAGTTGAAATTACCCTTGAAGATGGAACAGTTGGTAGAGCAGCAGTTCCTTCAGGGGCTTCTACAGGAGAAAGAGAAGCACTTGAATTAAGAGACGGCGGAAAAGAATTTTTGGGTAAAGGAGTATTAAAAGCAGTAGAAAATGTGAATGATGTTATTGCACCTAAAATAAAAGGTATGTATGTGTTTAATCAGAGAGAAATTGATAATTTCCTTATTAAACTTGATGGAACTGAGAATAAATCAAAACTTGGAGCAAATGCAATTCTTGGAGTTAGTTTAGCAGTAGCAAGAGCATCAGCAAATTGTCTTGATGTTCCTTTATTTTTCTATCTTGGTGGAGTTTTTGCTAATATTATGCCAGTTCCATTATGTAATGTTATAAATGGAGGAATGCATGCAGATAATAATTTAGATATACAGGAATTTATGATTGCTCCAGTTGGTGCTGATTGTTTCAGTGAAGGATATAGAATGGTTGCTGAAACATTCCAGCACCTGAAAAAAATACTTAAAGAAAAAGGATATTCAACAGGTGTTGGTGATGAAGGTGGCTTTGCTCCAGATTTAAATAAAAATGAAGAAGGGATTGAATTAATTATTGAAGCGATTGAAAAAGCAGGATATAAACCAGGGCAGGATATTTATATTGCTCTTGATACTGCAGCTTCTTCCTTTTATGAAGAAGGAAAATACAATTTTGAAGGGAAAAAAGTTGATTCTGATTATCTTATTTCTTTTTATGAAAAGATAGTGGAAAAATATCCTGTTTATTCCATTGAAGATGGACTTGCTGAAAATGACTGGGATGGATGGAAAAAACTTACAGAGAAACTCGGAAACAGAATTCAACTTGTTGGAGATGATATTTTTGTTACCAATCCAGAAATATTTTCAGAAGGTATAGAAAAAGGCATTGCAAATGCTATTTTGATAAAGGTTAATCAAATCGGAACACTTACAGAAACATTGAAAACAATTAGTATGGCAAAGAGAAATGGATATAAAACAGTTATTTCTCACAGAAGTGGAGAAACAGAAGATACTTTCATAGCAGACCTTACTGTAGGAACTAATGCAGGACAGATAAAATCAGGTTCATTAAGCAGGTCAGAAAGATTGTGTAAATACAATCAACTTTTAAGAATTGAAGAAATGCTTGAAGGTGGATATGAATATTACGGTAAATACTTAATCAAAAAATGAAAAAAAGGAGAAAGTTTTACATTATTTTGGTCCTTTCAACTTTTACTGTTTTGAGTATACCGAGAATGATAACTTTAATTTCTGTTTATAAGAAACTGCATTGGTATCAGAGAGAAATAACAAGATTGAAAGATGAAAATAAAATACTTGAAGATAAAATAAATAAGATAAAAAGTGACCCTTACTACACGGAAAGAATGCTCAGAGAGAATTTTGGGATGATAAAAAAGGGAGAGACAGTTTATAGAATAAAGGAGAGGTAATGTTCAGTTTAAAATTCATAAGAGAAAATTTTGAAGTTTTAAAAGAAGCAACAAGGAAAAAAAGAGAAAAGGTTGACTGGGAAAAATTTGAGGAACTTGATAATGAAAGAAGAAGAATAATTGCTTTTGTTGAAGAGAGAAAAAGATGGCAGAAAGATATAACTGAAAAAATAAGCACAAGGAAAGAAGATAAAGAAGGAATAGAGCCACTTATTAGACAGGCAAGGAAATATTCAGATGAAATAAGAGAAAGTGAAAGGAAATTGAAAGAAATTGAGAACCAACTGAATAAAATTGTTGCAACAATTCCAAATATTCCCCATTCTTCTGTCCCTGAAGGTGAAAGTGAAAAAGATAATGTTGTTGTGAAAGAATGGGGAGAAATAAAAGAAAGAGAAGTTTTACCTCACTGGGAAATTGCTGAAAAATTTGATATTATTGATTTCCCGAGAGGTGCAAAAATTACAGGAAGTTTTTTCCCGGTTTTTAAAAATGAGGGAGCACTTCTTGTAAGAGGACTTATTAATTTTATGATAGAAACACACAAAAGAAATGGATTTAAAGAGGTATGGGTTCCTGTGCTTGTAAATAGAGATAGTTTATTTAATACAGGACAACTGCCAAAACTTGAAGAGGATATGTATTACATTGAAAGTGATGATTTCTTTTTAATTCCAACTGCTGAAGTTCCTGTTACTAACCTGCACAAAAATGAAACCATTCCAGAAGAAAACCTTCCATTATACTATGTTGCCTACACTCCCTGTTTTAGAAGAGAAGCAGGTGCCTATGGAAGAGAAACAAAGGGGCTTATAAGAGTTCATCAGTTTGATAAAGTTGAACTTGTAAAATTTGTAAAACCAGAAACATCTTATGAAGAACTTGAAACACTTCTTGCTGAAGCAGAGAAAATTCTCCAATTGCTTGAACTTCCTTACAGAGTTATAAAATTATGTACCGGGGAATTAAGTTTTGCTGCAAGTAAATGTTATGACATAGAGGTATGGGCTCCTGGAGTTAAAAAATATCTTGAGGTTTCCTCCTGTTCAAATTTTGAGAGTTTTCAGGCACAGAGAGGGAAAATAAAATATAAAAAGA
>JAGGVW010000275.1 GCA_021157805.1 bacterium | reverse complement strand
TTTTACTGAAAAAATCAGAAAAAGAAATTACTTTCAATGTAAATTTGAAAACAGGAAAAGATAAAATTATTTTTTGTGATGCTTTTCTTGTTTATCATAATGTAGTTTTAGGTCCTGCAAAAGGTGGAATAAGAATTTCCTCTGGGGTAAGTTTAGAAGAAACAAGAAAACTTGCAGAAATTATGACATATAAAAATGCTCTTGCAGGATTACCATTTGGAGGTGGTAAATCAGGAATGAAAGTAAATATAGAAAATATTGATGAATTTACAAGAGTTGCTTTAATAAAAGAATTTGTCCATATGATAAGAGAAGAATTGATTTCTGGGGCATATATTCCTGCTCCTGACCTTGGTAGTGGTCCTGAAGATATGGCTGTTATATATGGAGAAACACACATTCCTGAATCTGTAACAGGAAAACCCGTTAGAATTGGAGGTTTACCGGGAAGAAAAGAAGCAACCGGTAGAAGTGTAGCAATATCTACATTACTTGCTTCTGAGAAAATACTGAAGGAAAAAATATCCAGTTGTAAAGTTGCAATTCAGGGATTTGGAAATGTAGGAAGAAATACTGCAATTTTCCTGGAAGAAATGGGATCAAGAATTGTTGCAATAAGTGATAAATACGGAGGAGTATTTAACAATAAAGGGTTAGATTTAAAATCTCTTTTAAATTATGCTCCGACAAAATATCAAAGTGTTGCTGGTTTTCCTGAAGGAGAAAATATAAAAAATGAAGAATTGTTGAATTTAGATGTGGATATTCTTATTCCTGCTGCAACTGGAGGTGTAATAAATGAAAATAATGCTTCTTCAATAAAAGCGAAAGTAATAATAGAGGGAGCAAATGACCCGATTACAGAAAAAGGAGATGAAATTTTAGAGAAAAAAGGGATAAAAGTTTTGCCAGACATTCTATGTAACAGTGGAGGAGTAATTGCTTCTTATGTTGAATGGAGAAATGCAAAATCTGGCAACCAGACAGATAAAGAAGAAGTATATGAAATAATTGATAGAAAAATTGAACAATGTTTTAATAATATATTAAGAATAAAAAAAGAATTAAAAACATCTTTCCGTATTTCTGCTACTTTCCTTTCTTTAAACGAGCTAATAGAAGCGATGAAAGAGAGAAGATGGTTATAATTTAGTTCAGAACCGGGTTCTACGGGGAACAAATTTTGTTTTACATTCCTTCTTAACTTTTTCAAAATATCTTATATAGTATTTTGCAAGTTCTTCTGATTCAATAATAACACTTATTTCATTATTTTTCTCAATTGCTGAATAAGACCAGTTTGTGCTTCCGATTACAACATATTTTCCATCAATTATTAAAAGTTTTGCGTGAGTTGTTTTTGATTGTGAATCAAAATAAACAGGTATCCCATTTTCTGATAAGTAGGACGCTGTCTTTAAATTTTCTGTTCTGCTGTGCTGGAGATATTCTGCACTTGACTGGTCAAGAATCACTTCCACTTTTACACTTTTCTTCTTTTTTTCAATTAGTGTATTTAAAAGTTGATTTGTTGGACTGTTGGGATATTCTGGATAATAACTTGCTAAAAACATAATTACATAGATTGATTTTTCTGCATTTTTCAATTTCTCATAAACAGAGGAAAAATAATTTCTGTTATCTGCAGGAATAATTTTTCCTTCATAAACTTTTTCCTTCGGGAATGAATAAGGAATTAAAAGAAAGAATAAAACCAGAAGAGCGAAAAGGAAATTTTTAATACTTTTCATTTTCTCCCCCATTAAATAAATTTGTCCAGACCGGGTTTGGTTATAATTTTTGATAAATTGAAATTGCTTTTTTTATGTCAATAGTTCCATCATAAATTGCTTTTCCTATAACAACTCCATCTACTTTATATTCAAGAGAATTTAAAATTTCAAGGTCATTCTCATCTTTTACTCCACCTGAAATCAGTATTTCTTTTATTTTACTTCTTATTACCTCTGCTTTTTTCAATATCCTTTCAAATGGTTCAATATCAATTCCTTCAAGTGTTCCATCTTTTTCTATATTTGTCATTAAAAATCTACAAAATCCTTTTTCCACAAACTTCTTTAATAAAAATTCAGGAAGTAAAGGGACTGTTACATTCCAGCCACTTATTCCGACTTCATTTTTTCTGAAATCAAGAGCAACAATTATTTTCCTTTTAATATCATCGTCAATCTGTTCCATTATTTCAATTTCAGGGACTTCCTTTTCAAGAATAAAAGTTTTCCCACCTTGCTGATAGAAAAATTTTATATCTCTTTTTGTATAACCCTGTTCCAGCAATAAAGGTATTAAAAGAGAAGTTCCCATTATAATAAAATTAATCCCCTGCGAGAGATAAAAATCAATCTGATTTTTTCTTCTAATACCACCACCAAGTTGTATTTTACATTCTGGATTTAATCTGTCTCTAACTTTTATAATCCTTTTTATAATTTCTTCGCTTTCAAGGAGAAGTTTTCCATCCTTTGCACCTGATAAAATTACAATATGAATTCTTTTTGCCCCTGCTTCTATAAATTTCTTTGTTAAAAGAGCAGGTCTTACCTCATAAAAAGTTACTTTCTCATAATTTCCCTTATAAAGCCGTGCTACTTTATTTTTTTCTATGTCTATAGCGGGTATTACTAACATTTTCTTTCACCCTTTCTGTATATTTACACTCTGGAAATTCAGGACAGGCAAGAAATATACCATATTTGCCCTGTTTAACTATGAGTGCTTTATTATGATATGGACATTTTCTGTCCTTCCCGACAATTTCATTTATTATATCACTCTCATTTATTTTTTTGTAGGCATTATCAAGAAGTTTTTTGTAGGAAGAATAAAATTTGTTTAAGACCTCTATGTAATTTTTTTCTCCCCTTGCTATTTTATCAAGGTCTTCTTCCATTTTTGCAGTAAAGTCAATCCTTATTATATCTGAAAAGAATTTTATCAAAACCTGATGGACAATTCTTCCAATTTTCAGAGGTATTAATGCTCTGTTTTGACTTCTTATATATCCTCTTGAGAAAAGTGTTGAAATTGTTGGAGCATAAGTTGAAGGTCTCCCAACTCCATATTTTTCAAGTGTTTTTATTAAAGTTGCTTCTGTATATCTGGGTGGTGGTTTTGTTTGATGTTGCTCTTTTCTATATTCTATTACATTTAATTCTTCTCCTTTCTCTATCTTTTCAAGTCCAACCTGACCTTTCTCTATCTTAACAGGCCATATTTTCATAAATCCATCAAATGTTATTTCATTTCTTTCTGATAAAAACTTATACTTCCCATTTTCTGCCACTACTTTTATATTTTTAATCTCGGCTGGTCTCATCTGACTTGCTACAAACCTTTTCCATATTAAATCATAAAGTTTAAACTGGTTAGAATTTAAGTATTTTTTTACTTTTTCAGGAGTATTATAAACATAAGTTGGTCTTATTGCTTCATGTGCCTCCTGGGCTACTTTTGCTCTTGCTCTGTATGTATTGGGTTTTTCTGGAATATATTCATAACCAATGTTTTCCTTTATGAATTTTAAAGCGGAATTCTGCGCCTGTTTTGCAACTGATGGAGAATCAGTTCTCATATAGGTTATAAGACCGACATTTTTGCCTTCTATATCAATCCCTTCATATAATTGTTGTGCCAGAGACATTGTTTTTGATGAGGAAAAGCCAAGTTTAATTGAACTTTCCTGCTGTAATGTGCTTGTTATAAAAGGTGGAAAAGGCATTACTTTTTTTACTTCTTCTTTCTTATCAGAGACAGTAAGTTTTCCATCTTTTAACTGTTCAATTATTTCCCCTGCTTTTTTATCATCAATATTTTTTCCTGTTTTTTCTCCATCAATTTCAGTTAGTGTAAAATAAATTTTATGCCCGTTTTTTTCAACTTCTGCTTTTATAACAAAGTAAATCTTTGGGACAAAATTTTCTATTTCTTCTTCCCTCTCAACAATAAGACGCAATGCAACTGACTGGACTCTTCCTGCTGAAAGTCCTCTTTCAAGATATTTACCAAGAAGCGGACTTAAAGTATATCCAACAATTCTATCAAGTATTCTTCTTGCCTGTTGTGCATTTACAAGGTCAATTGAAATTTTTCTCGGATTTTTAAATGATTTTTTTACTGCTTCAGGAATTATTTCGTGAAAAGCAACTCTTTTAACCTCATCTATTTTCTTACCTATTGCTATGGTTGTATGCCATGCAATTGCTTCTCCTTCTCTATCTTCATCAGTTGCCATAAAAATTTCATCTGCTTTTTCAGTTAATTTTTTTATTCTGGCAACAATCTTTCTTTTTCCTGGAAGGATTGTATATTTTGGTTTAAAGTTTTTTTCAATATCAACTCCAAATTCTTTTTGAGGCAAATCTCTGATATGGCCCATTGTTGCAGTAATTATATATTCTTTCCCAAGAATTCCACTTATTGTTTTTGCCTTTGTTGGTGATTCTACAATTATTACACCTTTATCCATTATATTTTCCTCCAATTTCCCATTGCTTTATTATAATACTTCTGATAAAATAAAAAAATCAAGGGGAAAAAATGAAATATGTCTGGGAAGGAAGATTTAAAGAAAAGGCGTTAGAGGAATTGATTGATTTCACCTCTTCTGTTGATATTGATAAAAAACTTGCTCTTTACGATATTGAAGGAAGTATTGCTCATACAAAAATGCTTATCAAATGTGGAATTATAGAAAAAAAAGACGGAGAGAAAATAATTGGTGGATTGAAAAAAATAAAGAGAGAATTTAAGGATAATAAATTTGAATTTAAAAAAACAGACGAAGACATTCATAGTGCAATTGAAAGAAGATTGATTGAACTGGTTGGAGAAAAAGGGAAGAAACTCCATACTGCAAGGTCAAGGAATGACCAGATTGTTCTTGATGAGAAACTTTACTTAAGGGATAAGGTTAAAGAAATAATTGATAAAATTAAAAAATTACAGAAAGTTTTTGTTGATAAAGCAGAAAAGAGTTTGGATATAGTAATTCCAGGATATACACATCTTCAACAGAGTCAGCCCATCCTTCTTTCTCACTATTTTCTTGCTTTTGTTGAGATGCTTGAGAGGGACAGGAAAAGATTTGAAAATACTTATAAAAATCTGGATGTTTTACCACTTGGAAGTTGTGCTTGCTGCGGAACTTCTTTACCGATTGACAGAAAGTACCTGGCTGAAATCCTTAATTTTTCCTCAATTTCTGGAAATTCTTATGATACAGTTTCTGATAGGGATTTTATAATTGATGTCTGTGCTGATTGTGTTATTTTAATGCTTCATCTTTCAAGATTTTCTGAAGATATAATAATATGGAACACAGAAGAATTTAAATTTATTCAACTTCCTGATAAATTTACAACTGGTTCAAGTATTATGCCCCAGAAAAAAAATCC
>JAGGVW010000168.1 GCA_021157805.1 bacterium | reverse complement strand
TTCTGTTTTTCCCACACCTGCAAAAACAATCTTATCTCCACTGAAACCAGTTATTAATGCTCTTCTTAATTCTCCTTCTGAAACAACATCAGCACCAAAACCATTCTCCTTCATTATTTTTAAAAGATTTATATTTGAATTTGCCTTAACTGAATAGCAAATAAGAGTGGGAAAGGAAGAAAATGCTTTTTTGAAACTATTTATCTGTTTTAGAATATAATTATAACTGTAAACATATAAAGGAGTTCCGTATTTTTCAACAAGTTTTTTCACATCAATATTTTCAACAAAAAATTTATTTTTTTTATAAAGGAAAAATTTATCAAAAATTATTTCAACTTCCTTTTCCATTTTCTTATTTCTTTTTTCACATTTTTAAGAGAAGTAGAGCCATCTGAAACTTTTGAATTGATTGAATTTTTAAAATCTAAAATTTCTTTAATATCATTTGAAAATTTAGAAGAAAACTTCTTAAATTCCTTAACTTCTAACTCTCTTAATTTTCTATTTTTCTCCAGACAATATCTTACAATATTTCCAGTAATGTTGTGGGCTTTTCTAAAAGGCACTCCTTTTTTAACAAGATATTCAGCAATATCAGTTGAAAGGGTAAAATCAGAAATTTTATTTTCTATAACCTTTTTGTTAAACTCTATTTCAGGCACAGATAGAATTAAAATTTTAAGAATTTTAAAAACATCCTCTATTATCGGAAAAAACAATCGCTTATCTTCCTGTAAATCCCTGTTGTATGACATTGGAAGTCCTTTAAGAAGAGTAAGAAGTCCTGTAAGATGTCCTATAGAAGAAGCACTTTTTCCCCTAATAAGTTCAAAAATATCAGGATTTTTTTTCTGAGGCATAATACTTGAACCAGTTGTAAATTTATCAGGAAGTTGAATAAATTTAAATTCTTCTGTATTCCATATTATTATATCCTCTGAAAATCTTGAAAGATGAATTGTTAAAATTACACAATCAGTGCAGACATCAATTATAAAATCTCTATCAGCAACTGTATCATAAGAGTTCTCAGAAATTGAGGAAAAATTAAGGATTTCAGCCAGGTATTTTCTGTCAATCGGTAAAGAAGTCCCACAACAGGCACAACTTCCAAGTGGCAAAACATCCAGATTTTTATAAGTATTTTCAAATCTTTTCCTGTCTCTCTCCAGCATCTCAACAAAAGCAAGAAAATAGTGAGAAAGAAGCACAGGTTGGCTCTGTTGAAGATGTGTATATCCGGGAATTACTATATCTAAACTCTTTTCTGCTTTATCAACAAAAACTTTTTGTAATTTTTTAATCTTATTAATTATTCCTTTAACTCTATCCCTTAAGTAAAGTTTCTCATCAAGAACAATCTGGTCATTCCTTGACCTTGCAGTATGAAGTTTCTTCCCTTTTTCTCCAACCAGTTCAATTAATCTTCTTTCAATTGCACTATGAATATCTTCGTCTGTTTTTTTAAATTCAAATTTATTATCCTTAAATTCTTTCTTTATTTTTTTCAATCCACTAATTATTTTCTCTCCGTCTTTTTTTTCTACAATTCCACATTTGACAAGCATTTTTGTATGAGCAATACTTCCTTCAATGTCATAAAGGGCAAGTTCTTTATCAATATCAACTGAAGAAGTGAAATTAATCAATTCCTTACTTGCTTCTTCTTTAAATCTTCCTTCCCAGACATATTTCATTTTTTCCCCTTGATTTTTTTATTTTATCAGAAGTATTATAATAAAGCAATGGGAAATTGGAGGAAAATATAATGGGCAAGGGTTTAATAATAGTAGAATCGCCAACAAAGGCAAAAACAATAAGCGGAATTCTTGGAAAAGAATATATAATTACTGCTACAATGGGGCACATAAGAGACCTGCCTCAAAAAGAGTTTGGAGTTGATATTGAAAAAAACTTTAAACCAAAATATGCAATCCTTCCAGGAAAAAGAAAGGTTGTTGCCAGAATAAAAAAACTAACTGAAAAAGTAGATGAAATTTTTATGGCAACTGATGAGGACAGAGAAGGAGAAGCAATTGCATGGCATACAACAATTGCTATTGGAAAAAAAATAGATGAAGTTAAAAGAGTCGCTTTTCACGAAATAATACCTGAAGCAGTAAAAAAATCATTTAAAAATCCGAGAAAAATCTCAATTGATCTTGTAAACGCACAACAGGCAAGAAGAATACTGGATAGAATTGTTGGCTATACATTAAGCCCGCTTCTGGGAAAATATCTTGAAAGAGGTCTTTCAGCAGGAAGAGTCCAGTCAGTTGCATTGCGTCTTATTGTTGAAAGGGAAGAAGAGATAGAAAATTTTGTTCCAAAGATTTACTTTGTTATAAAAGCAGAAGTTGAAAAGAACGGGCATAAAATTTATTTTACACTAACTGAAATTGATGGAGAAAAAATAGAAAAAAGCATTGATGATAAAAAAGCAGAGGAAATAATTGCACAGTTAAAAGCAGGAAAACTCATTGCTTCTAATAGAAAAGAAGAAATAAAAAAGTTAAAACCATTTCCTCCTTTTATAACAAGCACATTACAGCAGGAAAGTTCAATCAAACTTGGATTTTCATCGTCAAAAACAATGTTTCTGGCACAACAATTATATGAAGGAATTGATATAGAAGGCAAAAATGTTGGTCTTATAACCTATATGAGAACTGATTCTCCATCAGTTGCAAAACAGGCGCAGAATACTGCACTAAAATTTATAAAGGAAAATATTGGATATGAATATATACCAGAAAAACCCAATGTATACAGAGCAAGAGCAAAAGTTGCTCAGGAAGCTCATGAAGCAATAAGACCAACTTATATTTACAATATTCCTGAAAAAGTAAAAAAATACTTAAGTTCTGACCAGTTCAAACTTTATGATTTAATATGGAGAAGATTTATAGCAAGTCAGATGAGGCCAGCCGAAATTAAAAATATAAAAGTAGTGGCAGAAAATGGGAAGTATAAGTTTTTATC
>JAGGVW010000245.1 GCA_021157805.1 bacterium | reverse complement strand
GCAGCAACAGGGAAAAAATTTGTAAATTACTGGCTTCATTGTGCACATCTTCTTGTAAATAATGAAAAAATGTCAAAGTCAAAAGGAAATTTTTATACATTGAGAGATTTACTTAAAAAAGGATATAACCCAGTTGCAATAAGGTATCTTCTTTTGACAACTCATTACAGGGATCCTTTGAATTTTACAGAAAAATCACTAAAAGCAGCAGAAAATACAATCAAAAATTATAATGGTTTTTATTCATCTTTAGGTTTTTTCAAAGAGAGTAAAGAAGAAGATATTGAAAAAGAAATAGAAAGAGCAAGAAATTGTTTTATTGAAAATCTTGATGATGATTTAAATATATCCCCTGCCCTTGCTTCAATTTTCAATCTTATAAAATTCGCCAATAAAAAAATAGCAGAAGGAAAGTTTGGAGGAAAAAGTGCTGAAAAAGTAAAAAAATTTTTAGAGGAAGTTGACTATGTCCTTTGTATTCTTGAAAAGAGTGATGAAAAAATTCCTGAAGAATATCTGGAACTTATAAAAGAAAGAGAGAAAGCAAGAAAAGAAAAAAATTATAAAAGAGCAGATGAAATAAGAGAATATCTTAAAAATAAAGGCATTATTTTGGAAGATACTCCTTATGGAACTATATGGAAAAAAGAAAATGTTTAAAGATAGCTATGTCCCTGTTGAGTTAAAAGGTAAAGAAATAAAAGAGGTTGTAGAAATTGGTTCCCAATACAAAAAGGAAGAGGCGATTGAACTCATTTTTTATATTAAATGTGAAGGAGATATTGTTGAAACAGCAAAAAAACTTGCAAGAGATGAAACAACAGGAAGATGGATAGGTAATGAGGAACCAACTCCTCTTTATAAAAAATGTGTTGCTGATGTTGATAAAATAATAATTTATGGCAAAGGAGAAGGAGTTGTTTTTGTAAGAACACCTCTGATAAACATTTCAGATGCTGACCCTTTATATCAGATTTTAATGCTTGCAGTTGGTGGACCTGTTTTAGAATTTGTTTATTATTCTGATGTTGCTTTTCTTGATATAAATTTACCTGAAAGTTTGATAAAAAAATTCCCCGGTCCAGGATTTGGAATTGAAGGAATAAGAAATTTAACAGAGACACCTTTTCCATATCCAATTATGGGGACAATAGTTAAACCCTGTGCTGGATTAACTCCAGAAGAAGTGGCAGAAAAATGTTATTTTGCTGCGAGAGGTGGAGCGAAATTTATAAAAGATGATGAAAAAATGCTAGGACCTTCATATTGCGAAGAAAAAAAGAAAATAAAACTTGTCTCTGATGCATTAAAAAAGGCATATGAAGAAACAGGTAATAAATGTCTTTATGCTCCACATCTTGTTGAAAGAGCGGATAAAATTGTTGATACAGCAAAAAGATATATAGAATGGGGAGCAACTGTTTTAATGTTAAATGCAGTTTTAGGTCATAATTTTGAAGTTTTAAAAATATTGAGAGAAGATAAGGAAATACAGGTCCCTCTTTATGCTCATAGTGGCGGAAGAAGTTGTTTATCAACAGGCAACAGAAGAATAGATGATACAGTCATTGTTAAATTCTTGCGACTTTGTGGAGCTGACTTTTTCCAGCATGGTGTTTTTGGAGTTAAAGATACACACATTGCCTCACTTGATGAAACTTTACTTTCTCACCTTGTCAATGTTATGAGAGAAAAAATTGATGGTATAAAAGATACTGTTCCTGTTGCTGCTGGTGGGCTGAATATTTTAAGAATTGAAGAAAACCTTGAGAAACACTATGATGAAAATTCTGGATATTCAGTTGCTTTACTTGCTGGTTCTTCACTTCTATCAGACCCTGAAGGAGTTGAAAAAGGAGCAATAAAATTTAAAGAAAAAATTGAGCAAACCATCCAGAAATGAAAAAAGGAATAACTCTCATTGAAATTCTTGTTGTTCTGATAATAATTTCTGTTATTGCTTCTTTCCTTCTTCCAGCAGTTCATAAAGCAAGGTTAAGAGGACTTGTAGTAAAAACAAAAGCAACAATTTCTGCTATTGAAGCAGCACTATCAATGTATGAGACCGACTTTGGTGATTATCCTCTATCAGATGGAACTGATAGTAAAATTCTTTATAAACTTCTTCAGGGCCCTGTTGAAAGTAAAAGATGGAAAGGTCCATACATAAGATTTAAAAAAGATGATGTTGATGAAAATGGAAATATTCTTGATGCCTGGAAAAATCCAATTTTTTATAAATACCCTCAAAATAAATATCCAAATACACCATACATAATTTTTTCAGCAGGTAAAGACGGAAAGATAAAAACAGAAGACGATATAGGAAACTGGTAATTTTTCTAAAACTTTACTTGGTAAATAGTGCCTGCTTTCATAACAGACATTTCTAACTTTTTCCCTTTTACATTGACAAAAATAAAGTGGTAAAATCCTCCTCTGTAAGGAGGAGTGTAAATAGAAGCACCAGCACCACCTGTAATAATCTGACGTATTCCTTCCTTTTCTATCGCATTGTAAAGATGTTCATGTCCACAAAAAAGGATAATTTTATCTTTATATGGTTTTAAAATTGAAATTAATTTTTTTCTTTCCTCAGGATAAAAATCAAGAGAACTTCCTATATGACCATCAACAGGAAAAAGTGGTTCATGAACAAAAATAAATATGTGTTCACTATCTTTTCCCTCTTTTAATTGACTTTCAAACCATAAAAATTGTTCTTTTCCGAGTTTATGGGATACTGTCTTACCACTTTCATTTACATAACAACAGAGGATTATAAAAGCACAATTTTCGTATTTAAATGAGTAATAAAGTGGTTTTTTAATAAGCTCTTTATATAAGGAAGTCCAGTCATCCCAGTTTTTCTTCACATCATGATTTCCAATAGTAAGGAAATATGGGACTTCTACCTTTCCTATAATTTTTAAAAATTTTCCCCAATTTTCTTTCTTACAACTTTTAGTCCAGTCACCTGTGTGAATTACAAAGTCAGGTGAGAGCAATTTTACTTCCTTAATAATTTGAGAGAAATATGGAGAAATTGGTTCTTTTTTCCCTATGCTATCTCCAAGGACAACAAAAGTAAAACAAAAAAGTTTACAAATAAAAAAGAAAAAAAACACAAACAAAACTTTCTTCATTTTTCTCCTTTTTAAAAAAAAATGATGTTTTGTTAATTATAACATAAATATTTGCTGGAAAATGTGTTATAATATATTGGCTATGAGAAATGGATTTTCTTTTCTTGAAATTATTATTGTTATTTTTATTTTTTCTATTCTTCTTGTTCCAACTACATTTATTATTCTTAATCATCAAAAAAATCTATCACTTCAGATAGCAGTAAACGAAGTGGTTGAAGTTTTTGATTATGCAAGAAATTGGGCTAAAAGCGAAAGAGAAAAAATTTCAGTCAAATTTGAAGGGGAAAACTTTTATATTTTAAAAAATGGGAAGAGTGTTGGTAGAGTTTATAAACTTCCTCAGCATATTATAATAAAAGAAATTACTTCAAACTTTAATCCTGTTGTATTTTTACCTGATGGAACCTGTAAAATGGCAGGACATATAACTCTCGGGATAGAAAATGGTAAAAATGAAAAGACATTAATAATTGAAAATATAACCGGGAAATGTTTAGTAAGATGAAAAAAGGAATAACTTTAATAAGTATTCTTGTATCTCTTGTAATTTTTGCAACTGGAATAATTACACTTTTAAAGGTTTTTCCTGTCATAAATAAATTATCTGAAAGAGGTATGGATAATGCAACTGTTTCAATGATTACAGACCAGATTTTTACAATTATTGATAAGGTGTATGCTTCTGGTAATAATGATATACCTCCTTTTATTGAGGGAAAGTTTACCGAGTTTCCAGATTATAAATATAGAGTTGATTTCAATGAAGAAAAAGAAAACTTATACACAGCAAATATTGAAATATCATGGAAAAGGGAAGGAAAATGTGAAAAGAAATTTTTTGAATACACTTTCAGAAAAAAGTAATGGTTTCACACTGATTGAAGTTCTTGTATCTGTTTTAGTTCTTACATTTATTCTTTTTTCGCTACTTTTCATTTTTAAAAGG
>JAGGVW010000235.1 GCA_021157805.1 bacterium | reverse complement strand
GATGAAGATGAAGGGGTTTGTTACAACCAGGATTTACTGGAATTCCCTCTGCTCTTAATGCTTCACAAAACTTTGTAATTGAAAGTCCACCCAGTTCTTCTGAATTATATTTCCCGAGAGGATGATACCAGCCACCCATTGTAAGAGAAGAATTTTCAGGTGGTCTGTGAGGTCTTATTCCTGGCAACCCCTTTAATAAATCCCAGAAATAATTCATTGCTCTATCAATTTCTTCCATCTCTTTTTTATACTTTTTTATCTGGACAAGCCCAACAGCAGAGGACATCTGATGCATTCTGTATTTGTAACCACCCCAGGGAAGCCCTGCCCCTTTTTTCAAATAATCAATCGTTAATTCACTGTGTCTTTCATAATGGCCAAAAGTTATTGCTCTCTCATAGATTTCTTTATCATTTGTTAACATAATTCCACCCTCACCAATTGCAAATGCTTTTCCACTCATAAGTGAAAAAGCAGAAACATCTCCAAAAGTCCCTGTTAATTTTCCTTTATATAAAGTGCCGTGAGAATGAGAACAATCCTCAACAATTTTTAACTTATACTTTTCTGCTATTTTCATAATTTTATCCATATCTGCTGGATAACCACAGTAATGGACAACAATTATCGCTTTTGTATTTTCTCCAATCTTCCTTTCTATATCATCAGGGTCAATACATAATGAATTAAAATCAACATCTGCAAAAACAATTGTTCCACCAAGAGACAAAACAGGCATACAGGAAGCCCAGTAAGTTATAGATGGACAAATAACCTCATCACCAGGACCAATCCCAATCCCATAAAAAGCACAGTGTAATGCAGAAGTTCCATTATTTGTTCCAAGAGCATATTTTACACCATACCAATCAGCAAATTGTTTCTCAAATTCCTTTGTAATGTCTGTCCCTGACATATTCCCTTCTCTTAAAACATCAAGAACTTTCTTTTCCATTTCCTCATTAACTATTGGCCATTTAAAAAGTTCTAAATTCTCTCTTTTAACTGCCTTTTCTCCTCCTAAAAGAGCAAGTTTTTCCATTTTATCCCTCCAGATTCAGAAGTTCTCTTGCATTATTTTCAATTATTCTTTTTCTCTTACTTTCGGGGATTTTTACCTTTTTTATATAATCAACTATTGGTATTTCCTGGTCAACAAAAAGATAATCTGTTGCAAAAAGAAGTTTTTTATAACATCTATTCAGAAACTCAACTCCAAAATCATTATCTCTTGTTAAAGCATTATACCCACTTCCAGCAGAAAGGTCAGCAAAAATATTTGGATAATTTTCAAGAAGATATACAACTTTCCCTTCTTTTTTAACTTGTCCTTTAGGATAAGAATCTCTATCCTCTGGTTTTACACCACCTGAAATTTCTGCCCACCATCCGGGACCATGAGCAACAAAAATTGTATCAGGGAATTCATTCAAAACACTTTCAATAAAAGGCAAACCAATTCTGTCAGTTAAGCCAATTTTAGACCTTCCAGGCACACCACCAAGATGAAAAAGAACAGGAATAGAAAACTCTCCGCAGATTTTGTAAATAAACTTCATTCTTTTATCATTAAATTTCAAATTAGCAAGAATTTCACCAAAGCCCTTACATCCCTTTTTTACATAATTCTCAATAATCTTTCCAAGATAATTGTCCTTTCCATTGTTGTTTCCTCTTCGCGGGTCAACATTACAAAAAGGAATTAATTTATCTGAATATCTTTTACAATTTCTTAAAACATAATCAGTTGTTGAATACCAGTGTGTTTCTTCTGGATTTTCTATTGGCAACACTACACTCTTTTTAATTCCATACTTATCCATTGTTTCTACTAATTTTTTTGCTGTTAAAACTTTTCTTCCATAAAAAATATTTCCAATATGAGTATGAAAATCAATCATTTTTTCCCTCCAAATTATTTTAGAACTATAACTTCAAAATTTTTCAACACTGGTAAGTAAATAATACTTTCTTCTGCTTTCTTCTGAAATTTCAATTTTTTCTTTAATCCCAATGCTTCTGCATCAACAAAATTTAGATTTTTTACTTTAATTTCTACATTTTCAACTGGATAAATATTTCTGTAAGGTCGTCTTATATCAGTATTAAAATTCACCAGATAAACGAATTTTAAATTTCCTTTTTTTCTTATGTTTACTTCTATCTTTGGAAAATTTAATTTTATAGGAATATCGTAGATAGAATTTATGATATCTTCAAAAATATTCAAATAATCCTGAAAACCATATTTGTAAAAAGTAGCTCCAAAAGTTCCTGCAAAATAAAAGATTTTCCCTTTTTCATATTTATTTTCAACTAAAAATGGTAAAGATGTAATTTCAGGAGGAAATTTATCATAACGTCCCTTTAATTTTTCACAGAAATGAATAGAACTATTTTTTGTTTCAACTTTAATTCCATATTCAGGAGAAGGAAGAAAATTATTATTGAAATAAAGATAATCCCACTTCATGGGACCAAAAATTTGATTGAGAGATTTAACTCCAAAAATTTCTTCCAGTCCAAACTTAGAAAACTTTTTTCCATTTTCATCATAAAGTGATGTTTCAAAAGTTGCTATAAGATTTACTCCTTTTCTTACAAATTTTTTTATTCTGCTTAAATCTTCTTCTGATAAACACGCTGCATTTGGTAGAATTATCAACTTATACTTCTCTAAATCTTTGAAATTTTCTTCAACAATTACATCAAATGGTATCTGTAGTTTAAATAACATATTATAAAATCCTAAAAATTCTTCCATAACATTACCTATTTCCTTTCCCTTAATTTCGGGAGTAAAATCTGTTAATGGAACTGTTGAACCTGTATAAACTTCCCCTGTTTTAGAAGGCCAGAGTAATGCTATTTCCGATAAAGATTCTGTTTTATAAAATGGTGCAGGATTTTCCTCAATTAACTTTGAATAAAAAGAAATTGTTTTTTTCACTTCATTGCTTATTTTTACTTCAGGATTTAAACTTATCCAGTAATTTCCCCCATTTGTTATAGTTTCTGCTAATAAAAAATTTATCTCTCCCGCAGGCAAATGTATTCTCCATGGTTTATGTTCACCTGCATTAAAAATTATAACAGGTTTTCCTTTTGATTGAGAACTTAAGTACTTTGCAGTCATTCCTGGTTTAAATATAGGGGTTAAATTTAAATTTCCAAAAATAAATCCACCTTCTGCACCAAGAATATCTGTTTCTTCAATTATTTTTAAATTATCTCTACCTGTTGGCCAATATGGTGATAATGTATTTCCATTTATGTATAAAAGAATTTCTTTATTTATACTTTTAACTAAATCTTTAGAATCCTTTAAGAATCTTTTTATACTTTTAGTTTGAAATTCTATAAGTTTTTTCCATAATGGATTATTTCTATCTGATTTTTTTGGTATTTCTTCTCCAAATTCCTTATAAAAAAGTTCTTTACAATATTTACAATAACATGTATTGGGGAAAAATATAGGACCATCATAAAATATCCCATCAATTTGATATTTACATAGGTCTTTTAGTATTTGGAAAACCCATTCCCGATATGGAGAATTAATACAAAAAGAAGTACTTGTTTGATATATGTCATTAACAGGTTGTCTATCTTCCTTTATCTGAACCCAATCTTTATGTTTTTCACCAAATTTCCTGTTGTAATGATGAACATTAAAATAAACAATAATTTTTATTCCTTCTTTATGTGCAATTTCTATACCTTTTTTTAATCTATCAGGGTTCTTTTTTGAAGATAATTTTGTTTTAAAATAAAAACCTTCATCACCAAAACCTCCCTTGTAACATTCTCCATGTTGTTCAACCTCCATACACATAAAGTGAGTAGCATTTCCCCCAAGTTCTTTTATCAATTTTATTTCTTCTTCAACTGATTTGCTTCTCAAATTAAAAGCAGAAGTGATTTCTATTATTCTTAAAGGTTCTTTTTCCCACCACTGCATTTTAATCCTCTCTTCAAATTTTACATTCTGGTTTTTTAATTAATTTTGAAGCAGAGTTTTTATCAAGATATAAATTTACTTTACTGTGTAACCTTAAAAATGAAGCAGGAACTTTTTCACTTATTTCTCCTTCAACTGTCATTTTTATCGCATCTGCTTTTTGCTTTCCAGGAACTATACAGAAAATCATATCAGAAAGCAAAATAGAAGAAACACTCATTGTTAAGGCATTTCTTGGAACTTCACCTAAATTTTTATATCTTGCTTCAGGATTTGGATGGTTTTTATAATCATCATACTGCTGTTTTACTGAAACTTCATCAATCTGGAGTTTAATTAAAAATTGCTCTGACCACAAATCTGTTCCTGGCTCATTAAATGCAATATGTCCATTAACTCCAATCCCAATAAATGCAAAATAAATTCCATTGTTTCTTTTAACTTCTTTATATTTTTCACTGAACAATTCTGTATAATTTTTAATAATCTCTTCTGGTTTTTTCCCTGCATCTTTTATAAAAAACACATTCTCCCCTGGAATACCAACTTTACTGAAAATATGACTTTTTAAATATTCTTGAAAAGTATTTGGATGCCCTTTAGGAAGGTCTATATATTCGTCAAGATGAAATGCATAAACATTTTTCCATTTAATATTTTTATTTTTTGAAAGGTTTTTAAGAAATGTATCCTGTGAGGGGGCAGCAGCAAAAACAGCAATACACTTTTTATTTAATTTATTTGTGTAATCTTCAAGAATTTTTCCTGCATCTTCTGCTGCTTTCTTTCCAAGTTCTTCATTATCTTTAAGAATGAAAATCTTAAAATCTCTTTCCATTCTTCATTCCTTTTATTCATTACATTCTTTTATAAACTTCAATAATGTTCTTACCCTTTATTTTTATTGTTCTTGCATCAATTTTTTCAACATATTCTTCTTTT
>JAGGVW010000023.1 GCA_021157805.1 bacterium | reverse complement strand
CTGGAATGGCTCTTACACTTGCCGGAATTGGTTCTCTTTACCGTCTTATGAAAAACAATTTTCTTCAGGCAATAAATTCTCCTTATGTTATTACTGCTCGTGCTAAAGGACTTCCTGAATATAAAGTGTATTATAAACACGCTTTGAGAAATGCAATAAATCCAATGATAACAATTTTTGGATATGAACTTTCTGGAATTCTCTCAGGAGCTGCTCTTGTAGAAATTATAACTGGCTGGCCAGGAATGGGACGGCTTATACTTGAAGCTGTGCTTTCTCAGGATTTATACCTTGTTATGGCCTCTCTTTTAATAGGTGGTATTCTTTTGATTGCAGGGAACTTAGTTGCTGATATTTTAATCGCTTTTGCTGACCCAAGGGTGAGGTTAAGATGATAAATTTTCTAAACAGGTTGAGGAGGAAGAATATTTTTTCATTTATAGCCCTTATAATTATTTTCTTTCTCTACATTTTTTCTTTTCTTGCAGATTTTATTTCCCCCTACCCTTTTGATAAACAATTCAGAGAATATTCGCTCTGTCCACCAACAAAAATACATTTCATTGATAAAAGCGGGAAATTCCATATAAGACCATTTGTCTATGGAATAAGAATAATAAATCCATCTGTCGGCAAATACAGAGAGGATAAAGACAAAATTTATCCAATTAAATTTTTTGTAAGAGGAAATAAGAGAAAAATTCTTGGACTCTTTCCTTCAGACCTCTATCTTTTTGGAACAGAAAAGGATGGGAAAATTTTTCTCTTTGGAACAGACATTCAGGGAAGAGATGTTTTTTCAAGAGTCCTTTATGGAAGCCGAATTTCTTTATCAATAGGGCTTATAGGCGTTTCAATTTCCTTTATTCTTGGACTTCTCTTTGGGAGTATTTCAGGATATTTTGGTGGAAAAGTTGACAATATTCTTATGCGACTTGTTGAAATAATTATGATGTTTCCTTCTTTCTATCTTCTTCTTGCTTTAAGAGCTGCCTTCCCAACAGACCTTTCCACAGTTCAAATTTATTTCTTAATTGTTGTGATTTTAAGTTTAATCGGGTGGGCTTCTCTTGCAAGGATTATAAGGGGAATGGTTTTATCAATAAAAGAAGAAGAATTTATCCTGGCAGCAAAATCACTTGGAATTTCAACATTCAGAATTATAACTAAACATATAATACCCAACACATTCTCTTACACAATAACTGCTATAACTCTTTCAATTCCTGGATATATTCTTGGAGAAAGTGCTTTAAGTTTAATCGGACTTGGAATACAGGAACCATATCCCAGCTGGGGAAATATGCTTTCTGTTTCTGTGGGAAATTTAAGGATTTTAACATCTGCTCCCTGGATGCTTCTTCCTGGATTTTTCATTTTTTTAACAATAATATGCTTTAATTTTCTTGGAGATGGGTTAAGAGATATTATGGACCCTTCTCTCAAAACAGGAAATTAAAATGGGAATATTAGAAGTTAAAAATCTAACTGTGTCTATACAGTTGCTTTATAAAAAAGTGAATATATTGAGAAATGTAAGTTTTTCAATTGGTAAAAATGAAGTTGTATCTTTAGTTGGAGAAAGTGGAAGTGGAAAAACATTTACTGCTTTATCTATAATGAAATTACTCCCACAGGCAGCAAAAATTGAAAGTGGAGAAATTCTTATAGATGGAGAAAATATAATAGAAAAGGATAAAAAAGAAATGACTGAAATAAGAGGTAAAAAGGTAAGTATGATATTTCAAGAGCCATCATCATATCTTAATCCTGTTTTTACGATTGGCAACCAGATGGTTGAATGCGTAAAAGGAAATATGACTAAAGGTGAGAAAAAGGAAAAAGTAATTGAAATATTAAAGGAAGTTGAATTACCTGAATATGTTTTTTATCAGTATCCGCATCAGTTGAGCGGTGGAATGCAGCAGAGAGTTATGATAGGAATGGCAATAATTAACAGACCATCTTTACTTATTGCAGATGAACCAACGACTGCTCTTGATGTCTCAACTTCTTTTCGTATTATTAATTTATTGAAAAAACTAATCTCAAATCATAAAATTTCAGTTATTTTCATCACTCATGATATTTCTCTTGCCGTAAATTTTTCAGATAAAATCTATGTTATGTATGCAGGAGAAATTGTTGAAAAATCGCCATCAAAAAAATTAATAAATTCTCCATTACATCCTTATAGTAAAAAACTTATTGCTTGCCTTCCTGAAAAATACCAGAAAGGAGAAAAAATAAAAACAATAGAAGGTAATGTTCCTGATTTTTCTTCCCTTCCTTCTGGATGTGCCTTTCATCCAAGATGTCCATATAAAAAAGAAATATGTGAAAAGTTTTCACCTGAAGAAATAAAAATTGGTGAAAGTTATGTGAGGTGTTTCAGATATGGAGAAAATATTGAAAGCAATTAATTTAAAGAAAAGTTTTATGGTTAAAGATAAGTATGGTATGGTCAAAAAAATTAATGCTTTAAGAGGTGTTTCTTTTGAAATAGATAAAGGAGAGATATTGGGTATTATTGGAGAAAGTGGAAGTGGAAAAACAACCTTAGGGAAGACAATAATAAGATTAATTGAACCTGATGAAGGAAAAATAGTTTTTAACGGTATTGATATAACACATAAAAAAGAAAGCCAACTTCGTCCTTTAAGAAAAAAATTTCAAATAATATTCCAGAATCCTTATAAGTCATTAAATCCAAGAATGACAGCATTAGAAATTGTTATGGATGCAATAGATGGAAGCAAAAAAGAGAAAATTGAAAAAGGTGAGTATCTTTTGAATATTGTTGGAATAAAGAAGAATAAATTCAGAAGTTTCCCTTATCAATTCAGTGGTGGAGAAAGGCAGAGAATAGCAATAGCAAGAAGTTTATCAACAGAGCCAGAATTTATTGTCTGTGATGAACCAACTTCTAATCTGGATTTATCTATTCAGGCACAAATTTTAAATTTATTTATGGACCTTAAAGAAAAGTTCAATCTTACATATCTCTTTATTTCTCATGACCTTAAAGTTATAAAATTTGTTTCCGATAGAATTGGAGTTATGTTTAAAGGTAGAATTGTTGAAATCAAGAAAACAGAAGAAATAATAAAAAATCCTGAAAATCCTTATGTAAGAGAACTTTTTGAAATAGAAAAGAAACAGTTTTCAATTTAACTTTCTTCTTTTGCACCATCCACTGCTACAACTTCATAAAAAGATGGTCTTACTCTAAATTCCTCATAGTAATTTTTAATCAATTCATTTTTAAAATCATCAATAAAACTTTTTTCAATAAGAACAATACAACACCCTCCCATTCCAGCACCTGTCAATCTTGCTCCTAAAATATCTTTAAAGTTCTTTGAAAAATCAACTATAAAATCAAGTTCATCACAACTGACCTGGTAAAGATTTTTTAAACTTATGTGTGACTGGTAAAGCATAACTCCAAAATTTTCTATATCTCCCTTTTTCAAAAATTCAACACTTTTTTTAACCCTTTCATTTTCTTCAACAATATGTTTACTCCTTTTGTATTCTATTTCCCCTAAACGATTTTTATAATTTTCAAGGATTTCAGGAGATATTTGACCAAGGTTATTTATATTCATATCTCTTTTTATAACATTAACCACTTTCTCAACTTCTTCCACTCTCTTATTATAAACAGAAGAAGAAAGTTCTCTCTTCTTCTTTGTATCAACAAGGAGCAATTTATATGAACCTGTTTTAAATGGCACATAAGAATATTTCAAATTATCACAGTTAAGAAAAATTGCACTTTCTTTTTTCCCCAGGTAAATAATAAACTGGTCCATAATTCCACAATTAACCCCAACAAAATTATTTTCTGCTGACTTCCCCATTTCTATTACTTCAATATCAGTAAACTTCAATTCAAAAATTTTCATCAAGAGTGTAACTGCCCCTATTTCAACAGAAGCAGAAGAACTTAAACCACTTCCTACAGGAACATTACCACCATAGGTAATTTCAAATCCTGAAAGTTCAACTCCTTTATTCTCAAATTCCTTAACAACTCCATATATGTAATTAACCCATTTTTTTTCTTTGTTGAACTTTATATCTTCAAGAAATGTTTCAATATAATCATTGAAATTAAAAGAATAAATTTTTATTTTTTTATCATCTCTTTTTCTACCGAAAAAATAAGTATATCTATCTATTGCAACTGGTAAAACAAAGCCACCCTGATAATCTGTATGCTCTCCGATTAAATTTACCCTTGCCGGGGATTTAACTTTTTTAAATCTCTGTTTACCAAAAATCTCAATAAACTTCTTTTCAATTTCTCTTTCCATAATAACTCCTCTGTTTGAAAAAGATTTTACAGAAATAAATTTTTGACGTAAAATTTTTAAAGATGGAGAAAAAAATGGAAAAGAAAATAGAAAAACAGTTAGCGTTACCTTTTAAACATGCTTTTGGTATGAGTATAAGAAATATAAAAATCAGATTTGGAAGAGCAATAATAGTTACAATGTCTATACTTTTAGGGATTGCTTTTTTGATGTCAATTTTAACAAATAATGCTTTAACAATGGCTTTAATTAAAGGAGGGCCTGAAAACATAAGAATTTTGCTCCAGAAAAATATTGAAAGTGTAAAAACAAGACAAATCTGGCTTGTCTCACTTTCTCTTCTTGTTTGCACTGTTGGAATTATAAATGCTATGCTTATGTCAGTTACTGAAAGGTCAAGAGAAATAGGGACAATGAAATGTCTCGGAGCACTTGATAAGTTTGTTATGGAACTTTTCCTTCTTGAATCATCAATACATGGGATACTTGGTTCTCTTATTGGAGGTATAACTGGAACATTGGTAATGACAGTCGTTTACTTATTCCAGTATAAAGGGTTAATTTTAAAACTTTTTCCATTCACTGTAATTGGCAGATATCTTTTCTTATCTGTTATGCTGGGAACATTTCTTGCTGTAGTAGGAGCACTATATCCTGCTTTTGTTTCAGCAAGGATGGAACCAGCAGAAGCAATGAGAAGAGAGGTCTAAAAAGGAGGAAGAAAATGCCAAGAGAAACAATAGTTAGAACAATTAATCTGAAAAAAAATTATATGCTGGGGAAAGTTAAACTTGAAGTATTAAAAGGGATTGACCTTGAAATTTTAAAAGGAGAATACATATCAATAATGGGACCTTCAGGTAGTGGAAAAACAACCCTTTTTAATATGATTGGAGGACTTGATAAACCAACAGATGGGAAAGTATATATTGACGAAGTTGATGTTGCGCAACTTGATGCTTATGAACTTGCCTGGTTAAGATGCAGAAAAATTGGATATATTTTCCAGACATT
The DNA here is from genome assembly GCA_021157805.1 of bacterium. Next base: position 3,036 of record JAGGVW010000023.1, on the reverse strand, counting down.
TAATTTAATTCCAGTTATGACTGCATTAGAAAATGTAATGCTTCCAATGATTTTTGCTGGAATGACAACAGATGATGCAAGAGAAAAAGCAAAAGGGTTGCTTGAAGTAGTTGGACTTGGGGAACGACTTAATCATAAACCGTTTGAACTTTCAGGTGGTCAGCAACAGAGAGTTGCTATAGCAAGAGCACTGGCAAATGACCCGGCAATAATTCTTGCAGATGAACCAACAGGAAACCTTGACCTTAAAACAGGTAAAGAGATTATTAATCTTTTAAGAGAAATGAACAAAGAAAAAGGTGTAAGTATAATAACTGCAACTCATGATTTAAAAATGCTTGATGTTTCAGATAGAGTTATATGGTTAAGAGATGGAATAATTGAAAGAGTTGAAGATAGAGAAAATATAGACATTAAAGTTGGTGAAGTTGAAGGCGAAGAAGGAAGTTAACTTAAATTTCTTACCAATATTTTCAAAAAGTAGTTAGATAAGTTTTTAGTAATGAAAACAATTATAATAGTTGATAGTTCTAAAGAAGTTCCTTATAGAAGAATTGATAAAATATTATTAAATTGTATCCAGCATTTTGGTATCTGGTATGAAATATTTGATTTAAACTGGGCAGAAATTTCTTATCAGGAATTAGAAAGAACTTCCCTTATAATTTTAGGACAGGAAGGGATAATTTCTTCTCTTTCAGATGATAGTTTTTCAGTTCTTTTAAAAATTGTTGAAAACGGTGCAGGACTTGTTATTCTGGATGGTTATTTAAATAAATACTCTGAAAAAATACTGAAATCCATAGGGATTGAAAATTTCTCCTCTGGTAAAACAAATATTCTCTCCTTAGAAAAGCACTGGATAACAGAAATGTCATCTGAGACGGTTATTCTTAAAAATCCGGCCTTTCACTATTATATTCCTCAAATAAAGAACTATTGGAATGTAATTATGAGAAATGAAAGCGGATATGGATGTTGTTTTTCAAGAAGTTATGGAAAGGGGAAAATTATTCTTTTTACAACTCTCCCTTCCATTTTTCTTGATGAGTATCTTGGACATACAGAAGGGCTTGATGGTGTTTTTTTCAGATGTTTAATATGGGCTGCCAGAAAACCATTTATAACTAAAACAATGCCTCCTTTTTTAACAGCAAGAATTGATGATGCTTCAGGTTCTGGAAGTCCTGTAGGTAAATACAGGGAAACAGTTAAAGAATTAAAATATCTGGATATTTTGAATAAATACAATTTTATTCCAAATTTAGGTTTTTTCATTAATGATATTAATGAGAAAGATGAGAAAAAAATAAGAGAAAAATATTATGATAAACTTGCCGAATTTTCTCCACATGCTTTTTCTGACCCAAAAAATATTAATGAATTCCCAATTTATTTAAAACATAGTGGAGAAGAATTTTCAAAAGAAGAGCTGGAAGAAAACTTTAAAAAAGTTGATATAAAATTCAGCAAAATTGGAATAAATATGTCAAAAACACTCAATGCACATTTTGGAGAGATAGGATTAAACGCATTACCTTTCCTGAAAGAAAGAGGAGTAAGGTTTTTTATGAATCCAATTAAAATAGGGAAAGCATGGGAAAGCCCTGATTCAAAAAAATGGGACCTTAAACCGTATGGTAAACCCTTCTTTTCTCTTGATTATATACCAGAAGACAGTTATTTCTTCAATGTAATTTCTTTACCTACTAAACTTGATATCTCATCTTCAGACCTTGATTCTGAAGAGCCAGATTTTGATTTTCTTTATGGATGTACAACATTCTGGAAAGAGAATAAAAAGGTGGAAATTGAGAAAGCAATTACAAGAGGAACATTGCAGATAAAAAGAGGACTTGAAAACGGTTTCTTTGGCTGTCTTATGACCCATGAACAGAGAATATCCCATATTCCACTTGATGACTTTGAAAAAATAATTTCTGGAATTTATAGAAATTTAAAAGGTATTCCTCTTATTTTTAAAAGTTATGATTTTATATCTCAATATGCAGAAAGTCGTGCAAATTACATAATAGAAAAAATTGAAGTGAATAATAAAATTTCCATATTTCTTAAAGGTAAGAATAAAGTTGAACAACTCCTTTATCTTTTCACCGAACAAAATACAATTCCCAAGATAAGTTTTCTTAAAGTTCCTACATTTGAAAAGCAAATACTTCTTACCTTTCCCATTTGACTTTTTATTTTTCTATGATAAAAAAATAGGGAAAAAGGAGAAAAAATGAAAAATATAAAGGTTGGATTTATTGGGTGTGGGAGTATCTCATACAAGCATTTACGGCAACTTAAAGAGGTTGAAGGAACAGAAATTATTGGTGGGTTTGACCCTAAAAGAGAAAATGTTGAAAAATTTATTTCAGAAGCAGGAGAAGGTAAATTTTTTGAAAATGAGGAAAAACTTATTAAAAATGTTGATGCAGTTATAATCTGTTCCCCTCATACATTCCACCTTTCCCAGATTAAACTTGCTCTTGAAAATGGTGTTGATGTTCTTGTTGAAAAACCAGCGGTTGTTACTCATAAAGAAGCAGTTGAATTGAAAAAAATAATTGAGAAAACAGGAAAAAGAGTTGTCGTTGGTTATCAGCGTCATTATATGGAATTACCCTTATCTGTTAAAAAACTTGTTAAAGAAGGTAAAATTGGAAAAATTATTTTTGTAAGTGGATTTCTCGCACAGGGATGGTTAAGTGGAGTTAGAAAAAGTGGAAGATTATGGAGATTTGACCCACAACTTTCAGGAAAAGGGCAACTTACTGATTCAGGGAGTCATTTTGTTGGAATGCTTTTTTGGATAACAGGACTTACCCCCGAAAAAGTCGGTGCTTTCATTGATTTCTGTGGTGAAAAAGTTGATATTAACACTTCCTTTTCAGTTAAATTTAAAGAAGGATCTCTCGGAAGTTTTGGTATTCTCGGTTTTGACCCATCATTTAGAGAACTTATGATGATATGGGGAGAAAAGGGAGTAATAAAGTTGAGTTTATTTGAGAACTCATATATTTACTTAAATGG
>JAGGVW010000137.1 GCA_021157805.1 bacterium | reverse complement strand
GGGTTTCCAACAGACCTTCAAGCACAGATGATGAGTTTTCTTTCCCTTGCAGATGGAATAAGTGTTATAACTGAAAAAGTTTTCCCTGAAAGATTTATACATGTCGGAGAATTAAATCGTATGGGAGCAAATATCTCTCTTGATGGTTCAAAGGCAATTGTAAAAGGAGTTGATAAACTTTATGGAACAAAAGTTATGGCTTCTGACCTTAGAGCAAGTGCTGCATTAGTTCTTGCAGGACTTGTTGCTGAAGGAAAAACTGAAATTTCAAGGATTTACCATCTTGACAGAGGATATGAGAAATTTGAAGAAAAATTGAGGGCGATTGGAGCAAAAATAAAAAGGGTGAAAGAATGAAAAAAACAAAAATTATTATTTGTGGTGTAAAAGGAAGAATGGGCTCTTTAATTTATAAACTTGCCAGAGAAAAGAAAAATTTTGAAATTTGTGGTATTGTTGAAAACAAAAATCATCCGGATATCGGGGAAAAAATAGAAGACCTTGTTCTTTCAGATGACCTTTCTAAAATTGCAACAGGAAAAGAGATTATTATTGATTTTACAGTTCCTTCCGCAACTATGGAATTTTTAGAAATATGTGTAAAAAAAGGAAATCCTGTAGTAATAGGAACAACTGGATTTTTAGAAAATCAGTTAAACCAGATTAAAAAAGCAGGAGAAAAAATACCTGTGTTTCTCTCTCCAAATATGAGTGTTGGGGTTAATCTTTTCTTTAAAATAATTGAATATGCATCAGGTCTTTTAAAAAATTATGAAACAGAAATTACAGAAATTCACCATCACTTTAAAAAAGATGCACCAAGTGGAACTGCAAGAAAAATTGCTTCAATTATATGTAAAAAAACAGGGAGAAATTTTGATAAAGTGATGAAATATGGAAGAAAAGGATTAACAGGAGAAAGAAGTTCTGAAGAAATAGGAGTCCATTCATTAAGAATTGGAGATATTACAGGAGAACATTATGTTTACTGGGGAGGGAAAGGAGAAATTATTGAAATTTCTCACAGGTGTTATAATAGAGAAATTTTTGCAGAAGGTGCTCTTATAGCGGCTGAATTTTTAAGTGGAAAAAGAAAAAAATTTTATACAATGGATGAATTACTCAAGGAGGTTTTATGTTTGAAATGAGCGATAGGATGAAAAAAATACCACCTTATCTTTTTGTTGAAATTGATAAGAAAAAAAAGAAACTAATAAAAGAAGGTGAGGATGTGATTGATTTTGGAGTTGGTGACCCTGATATACCAACGCCTGAAAATATCGTTGAAGCAATGAGAGAATATGTTAAAAGACCTGCTTTTCACAGGTATCCTCTTGGAAGAGGAAATATTGATTTCAGAAAGGCAATTGCATCCTTTTATGAAGAAAATTATAGTGTAAAACTTGACCCTGAAAATGAAATATGTGTTCTTATCGGTTCAAAAGAAGGGATTGCTCATTTCCCTCTTTGTTTTATAAATCCAGGTGATTATTCACTTGTCCCTGAACCTGCCTATCCTGTTTATAAAATTGGAACAATTTTAGCAGAAGGCAATGTCTATTTTCTCCCTCTTACAGAAGAAAATAATTTCTTGCCTGACTTATCAAAAATACCACAAGATATTGTAGAAAAATCAAAAATCCTCTATCTGAATTACCCGAATAATCCAACTTCTTCCTGTGCAACTGAGGACTTTTTAAAAGAAGCAATAAATTTTTGTAAAAAGAATAATATAATTTTAGTTTATGATGCTGCCTATAGTGAAATTTATTATGATAAAAAACCAGTTAGTTTTCTTTCTATCCCTGAAGCAAAAGATATTGGAATAGAATTCAATTCCTTATCAAAAACATTTAATATGACTGGATGGAGAGTTGGCTGGGCATGTGGCAATAGAGAACTTGTTTCACTTCTTTCAAAAGTAAAAGAAAATATTGATTCAGGTGTCTTTGAGGCAATTCAGTTTGCAGGAATTGAGGCGCTTACAAACAGTAAAGAGAGTATTTTAAAAATGCGAGAAATATATGGAAGAAGAATGAATCTATTTGTCAATGGATTAAAAAATATTGGTTTTGATGTTAGATTTCCAGATGGAACTTTTTATCTCTGGCTGAAAGTTAAAAAAAATTCTATTGAATTTGTTGACTATCTCCTTGAAAAAGGTAAAATAATAGCAACTCCTGGGATTGGTTTTGGTCCAAGCGGAGAAAATTTTGTGAGATTTTCCCTCACAATCTCTGAAGAAAAAATAAAAGAAGCACTTGAAAGGATGAAAGGAATATGGGAAAAGTAGCAATTGTTGTAGGAAGTAAAAATGACGTTGAATAGATTGAAGATGCGAAAGAAATGCTTGACAATTTTGGGGTTGAATTTGATGTTTTTGTTCTCTCTGCTCACAGAACTCTTGATGAGACAATTTCTTTTGCAGAAAGAGCAGAAAAAGCAGGATATGAGGTAATAATTGCTGCTGCTGGAATGGCTGCACATCTTCCAGGAGTAATTGCTGCAAAAACAATACTTCCTGTTATAGGAGTTCCTCTCCCAACAAGTGAAATAAAAGGAGCCGATGCACTCCTTTCAATAGTTCAGATGCCAACTGGAGTTCCTGTAGCAACAATGGCTATTGGAAAAGCAGGTATAAAAAATGCTGCTCTTCTTTCAATTGAAATACTTGCTAGAAAGGATAAAAATTTAAGAGAAAAATTGATTGATTACAGAAAAAAACTTAAATAAAAAAGGAGGAGTTATGAATAATTTTGCAAAATATAAGGATGGATTGGAAGTCAGTGAGAGTGTCTTTAAAACACTTGCTAAATTTTCTCCTGATGGAGTTATGGATGTTTTTGCTTCTGACCAGCATGGTTCTTATATAAAACTTACAAATGCTTTTTATAAACATATTGGAGTAGAAAAGGAAGCAACAGATGAGGATGTAAGAAATGTTTGCAGAAGATTTGCCAGACATCTTAAAGGAGAAGTTACTGCTGCTTTATTCAACCATCTTGCATATTTGAGTGATGGCTTTAAGGACTTGCTTGGTGAAGATATCCTTCTTATAGGTCGTCTTGAGCACACAAAAGCAACTGAAGTTGATGGAGGAAAGGGGAAACTTGCACGCCTTGCAGTTGAGCCAGAAGAAGTTGCTGATAAAGTTGATGGTTTTAAAACACTTGTTTATTTAAATCCTGACCATAAAGAAAGCTGGGAGAAAAATAAAGAATGGCTTATTGATGTTTTTGAAAGATGTAAAAAACTCGGAAAGCCTCTATACAATGAAACTCTTTATCTTCAGCAGCCAGGAGAAAGTAATGTTGAAAAAGCAAAGAAACTTCCAGATGTTTTAATAAAAATTGCTGAGGAATTCAGTCCTTATGGAAATTTCTACAAAACACAGGTTCCTATGTTATGGGTTGAAGAAGATGGCAAAGTTGTAAAGATATGTTCACCCCAAACAGTTAGAGAGACAGCAATTGAAATGGAAAAAATATCTCCAAGACCCCTTCTTCTTTTAAGTGCTGCTGTGGATTTTGAGCAATATTCAGTTCAGTATGGTTCTGTTTGTGACCTCGTATCAGGTCCTATGTGTGGAAGAGCATATTTTAAAGAAGCATTTACAATGGAAGAAACAAAGAACTGGGATACACTTGAAAGTTCCTTTGTAAAAATAGCAATCCCAAGAATAAGGCAGATAAGAACTCTTGCAAAAGTTATGGCAAAATCCTGGTGGTATAAATTTGACTGGATGAGTGATGAAGCAAAAGCACTTATAAAAGAAAGCAGAGAAATCAAGCCAGGGGTAAAGGGCGATTTCGGATATTGAAAATGAAAAAAATTGCAATTCTTACAACCGGTGGAGATGCCCCGGGGATGAATCCTGCTATAAGAGCAGTTGTAAGAACTGCTCTTTACGAAAATATTGAGGTTTATGGTATAAAAAGGGGATTTAAGGGGTTATATGAAGATGATTTTATTCCTTTAACTTCAAGAGATGTAGGAAATATAATAAACAGAGGCGGTACAATACTTAAAACAGCAAGATTTCCTGAATTTAAAAAATATGAAGTAAGGGAAAAATGTGTTGAGATATTAAAAAAAAGAGAAATTGATGGAATTGTTGTAATAGGTGGAGATGGTTCTGCGAAAGGAACTTATCTGCTTTACAATGAATTTTCTTTACCTTCTGTTTTAATTCCTGCTTCAATAGATAATGACCTTTATGGAACTGATTATACAGTTGGATTTGATACAGCAGTAAATACTGCTGTTGAGGCAATTGATAAAATAAGAGATACTGCTACAAGTCATGAAAGAACATTTATAGTTGAAGTAATGGGGAGAGAAAAGGGGAATCTTGCAGTTGAAATTGCTACCGCCTGTGGAGCAGAAAATGTAATAATACCTGAAATTGAATTTGATATTGATAATCTTGTATCTTCTATTAAATCACAGCAGAAAAAAGGGAAAAAGAGTTGTCTTATAATACTTGCAGAGGGAGCAGGAAAAGCAGAAGAAATTGCTAAATTACTTCAAGAAAAACTTCCTGATAGACAGGTAAGGTATTCAGTTCTTGGGTATATTCAGAGAGGGGGAAATCCAACTTATCTAACCAGAGTTTTTGCAACAGTTTTTGGACATTATGCAGTAAAATTTTTGATTGAAGGAATTTATGGGTATATGGTTGCAATAGTTGGAAGTAAAATTGAAAAAGTCCCTCTTGAAAAAGTTGTTTCTAACAGAAAACTTCCAGATATGGAAAAACTTGAAATAATAAAATATATGTCAATCTGATTTTCATATTCCTTTCTATTAAAGAAATTTTAAAAAAAATATGGTATAATACAGCAAACTGGGAATATTACAATGAGAGTAAAAATTGGAGAGGAAAAAATTGAAAAAGAACCATCAATAATTGAAGAACGTGCTTATAAAGATAGGATGGAAGGTTAAAAATGAAGATACAGAAAAAGATAAAGGAAATAGTAGTAAGGGTTTTAGAAAAAAATGGATTTACCCTGCATAATATTTTTCTTTTTGGTTCAAGAGCAAGAGGAGATTTTGATGAAGAGAGTGATTACGATATCCTCGTTATTCTCAACGAGGAGATTTCAATTGGAAATAAAAGAAAACTTATGGTAAAGATTTCAGGTGAGTTACATAAAGAGATGAGATATACATCTTTTGATATTATAATCAAGTCATTGAAGAGTTTTGAAGAAGAAAAAAATGTGGTCAATACTATCTCAAATGAAGCATTTCTGGAAGGTTTAAGAGTATGAAGAAAGAAGAATACATATTAAAATGGTTTAAAAAAGCAGAAAATGATTTAAAGGTGGCTGGATATATGTTGACATCTGAAGAACCACCAACTGATGTAATCTGTTTTCACTGCCAGCAAGCAGTGGGAAATAAAGATGAAGCATAAGAAATATGGAAAACCAGCAAGATTTTTTGAACCCTGGAATACAGGGAATTATGTAGAGTTTAAAATTATTATGATATAATGTTTTCCTTAAAAAATGGAGGAAAAAATGAGAAGCGATAAAATTAAAAAAGGAATAGAGAGAGCACCTCATAGGAGTTTATTAAAAGCAGATGGTTTTACTGATGAAGAGATCAAAGGACCTATCATTGGGTAGCAAATTCTGAAAATGAAATTATCCCGGGACATATTCATCTTGATAAAATAACAGAAGCAGTTAAATCAGGTATAAGAATGGCAGGAGCAACTCCTGTTGAATTTGGTGTTATAGGTGTTTGTGATGGGATTGCAATGGGACATATTGGTATGAAATATAGTTTAGTTTCAAGAGAAGTTATCGCGGATAGTGTAGAAATTATGGCGCAGGCACACCAGTTTGATGGAATAGTTCTCGTTGCAAGTTGTGATAAAATTGTTCCTGGTATGCTTATGGCTCTTTTACGACTTAATATTCCTGGCCTTCTTATAAGTGGTGGTCCAATGTTATGTGGTTATCTTCCATCAGGAGAATCAATAGACCTCATTTCTGTTTTTGAGGGAGTTGGAGAAATATCAAAAGGGAAAATAGATAAGGACCAATTTAAAATTTTAGAAGATGAGGCATGCCCGGGAGCAGGAAGTTGTTCAGGAATGTTTACAGCAAATTCAATGAACTGTTTATCAGAAGCACTTGGACTTTCTTTACCTGGAAATGGAACAATTCCTGCAATAAGTGCAAAAAGAGTTCGCCTTGCAAAATATTCTGGAATGAAAGTTGTTGAACTTGTAAAAAAAGGAATAAAACCATCTGATATTGTCTCAATTGAAAGTTTTAAAAATGCAATAGCAGTTGATATGGCAATAGGGGCTTCAACAAATACTGTTTTACATTTACCTGCAATAGCAAATGAGATAGGAATAAAACTTGAACTTGATTTATTTGATAAAATTAGCAGGAAAACACCAAATATATGTAAACTTTCTCCTGCTTCAACACAGCATATACAGGACCTTGATATGGCAGGTGGAATCCCTGCTGTTATGAAAGAACTGTCAAAAAAAGGAATTATTGAAAAAAGTTGTCCCACTGTATCAGGAAAAACTATCGGGGATATTATAAAGAAAGCAAATGTATGGAATAGAAATGTTATAAAAGATATTAAAAACCCTTATTTAAAAGAAGGTGGAATTGCCATTTTAAAAGGAACACTCGCACCTGATGGAGCAGTTGTAAAACAATCAGCAGTGAAAGAGAAATCATTGAAATTTAAGGGAAAAGCAATTGTTTTTGATTCAGAAGAAGAAGCAATGAAAAGTGTAATGGATAGTAAAATAAAAGAAGGAGTTGTAATTATAAGATATGAAGGACCAAAAGGTGGTCCAGGAATGAGAGAAATGTTATCAATTACTTCGGCAATTGCTGGAAAAGGACTTGATGAAAAAGTTGCTTTAATTACAGATGGTAGGTTTTCTGGAGGAACAAGAGGTCCCTGTATTGGACATGTCAGTCCTGAAGCAGAGGAAGATGGTCCAATTGGATATGTAGAAAATGGAGATATTATTGAAATTGATATACCAAAAAGGAAACTTGATGTTAAGGTGAAACCTGAAGAGTTAAAAAGAAGAAAAAGAAAAAGAAGGGTAAAGAAATTTAAAGGAATTCTTGGTAAGTATGCAAGTCAGGTAAAATCAGCAAATACTGGAGCAATACTGGAGAGTGATTAAAATGGAAAAAGAAATTGCTAAAAAAGGGAATATAAGTGAAGGTGTTAAATTTGTTGCTGAAAAAGAGGGTATAAGTCCTGAAATTATATCAAAAAATGTATCTGAAGGGACTGTTGTAATCCTTAAACATAAAGACACTTACTTAGGAATTGGAAAGGACCTGAGAACAAAAATAAATACAAACATTGGAACCTCTCCTGACATAGTTGATATAAATCTTGAAATAAAAAAACTGAAAGAAGCAATAAAATATGGAACAGATACATTAATGGATTTAAGCACAGGTGGAGACCTTGATAAAATAAGAAAAAAAATCATAGAAGAAAGTTCTGTTCCTATTGGAACAGTTCCTGTATATCAAGCAGCAATTGAAACAGTTGAGGAAAAAGGTGGAATTGTTAAGATGGATGAAGATAAAATTTTTGAAGTTATAGAAAAACAGGCAGAAGATGGAGTAAGTTTTATAACTGTCCACTGCGGGATAACATTGAATACTCTTGAAAGGTTTAGAAAAAATCCAAGAAAGACACTTGTTGTAAGCAGAGGAGGGGCTTTTCTTATTTCCTGGATGATAACCAATGAGAAGGAAAATCCTCTTTATAAAAACTTTGACCGTCTTGTTGAAATAGCAAAAAAATATGATGTTACTTTAAGTTTAGGAGATGCTATGAGACCAGG
>JAGGVW010000237.1 GCA_021157805.1 bacterium | reverse complement strand
TCCAGAAATGAGTAGTCGTTTTATGCATTTAAAGATTTTTTAATTTTCCTTTCTCCTTTTTATCAATGGCTTCTTTAACTAAAAAATCTAATTTCCCTGATTTAGAATCTTCTTCAATCTCTCTATCCCAATTTTCCCAGTCCTTTTCATAAAACCACTTTCTTAAGCGATTGAATTCTTTCTTTGAGAGTGACTCAATTGAAGATAGAATTTCTTCTACCTTAGACATCCTTTACTCCTTTTTTATCTCTTTTTAATACTACTTTCTTTTATCTCTTACCTATTTTTAATATACCACTCCAGAAAATTATGTCAACAACAGTAAACAATGATTTTCTTTTTCTAACTGCGGGGGGTTTCTTGACAGATTTAGATAGTGATGGGATAATTGGAATTGAAAGGTTCCATAATTCAGGGAGGGAAAATGAAGGTATCTACAGTAGAACAGATGCGAAATTTAGATAAATCTTCTATTGAAAAATATGGTCTTACAGAAGAAATTTTAATGGAAAATGCAGGGGAAGCGGCGTATTTTGTTATATTAAAAAATTTTGGTATAAAGAACAAAAAGTTTATTATCTTTTGCGGGACTGGTAATAATGGAGGAGATGGTCTTGTTGTTGCCAGAAAGATTCATTCTAATGGTGGAATTGTAAAAATATACCTTTTAGGTGATGAAAAGAAGTTTAAAGGAGCAGCAAAGTTAAATTTTGAAATTGTATCTAAAATTCCTCTTGATATTAGGTATGTTAAATCTATTGAAGATGTTGAAATAGATGTTTTACATTCTGATGCTATAGTAGATGCAATATTTGGAACAGGACTGACAAGAGATGTGGAAGGTATATATAAAGATGTTATTCAATTGATAAATAGAAGTGGGAAAAAAGTATTCAGTATAGATATACCATCCGGTATAAACGGGAACAACGGGAAAATACAGGGCGTAGCAGTAAAAGCAGATTACTCCATAACTTACGGACTTCCGAAGTTAGGAAGTATGTTATTTCCAGGGTATGATAATTGTGGGAAATTGTATGTTTCTCATATATCTTTCCCTCCATCGCTCTATAATTTAATAAAAATAGAAACAAATGAACCTGTAAAACTTCCAGAAAGAGATAAAAATGGGTATAAAGGAGATTTTGGAAAAGCACTTTTTATTGCAGGTTCATCTAATTATTTTGGAGCACCATATTTTTCTGCAATGTCTTTTTTAAAGAGTGGAGGGGGGTATTCAATTTTAGCATCTCCTGTATCTGTTACACCGTTTATAGCCAATAAGGGTAGTGAAATAGTTTTTATACCACAAAAAGAAACATCTTCAGGGAGTATATCTTTAGAAAACAAGGAGAAATTGTTAGAGGTTTCAGAAAGAGCAGATATAGTTGTGTTGGGACCCGGTTTATCCTTAAATGAAGAAACACAGGAATTGGTAAAAGAATTAGCAAAAGAAATTGAAAAAATCTTGTTAATAGATGGAGATGGAATTACAGCAATTTCTGATAATATGGAAATAATAAAAGAGAGAAAAGCAGAAACAATTCTTACACCTCATTTAGGGGAAATGTCGCGGATTACTAAATTAAGCATAAAAGAAATAGAAGAAAATAAAGTAGAAATCTTACAAAAAACTTGTAAAGATTTAAATTCTATTATTGTTTTAAAAGGTGCCCATTCTTTAATAGGATATCCTGATGGGAATGTTTTTATAAATATGAGTGGAAATTCTGGTATGGCTACAGCAGGTTCTGGTGATGTTTTAACAGGAACGATTGCTGCTATGTTTGGTCTGGGACTTTCTATTTTTGATGCGGTTAGAATGGGGGTTTTTATACATGGATTTTCTGGAGACCTTGCTTCAAAAGATAAAGGAGAAGATGGAATAACAGCACAGGATATATTGGATTACCTTCCAGAAGCACTGAAATATTATAGAGAAAGATTTGAAGAAGTTAAAGGAAATTATGAAATTGATGTTATATAAAGCATTTTAAGCCCACGGTTTGGTCTTTTTTTTATTTTTCTTGATTTCTTACTCCCTTTACTATATATTATAAGAGAAGATATCCAAACGTACTTTGAATATAACTAAGTAAAAAATGAAGGAGAGAGAATGTATTATTGGTATTTTAAACTGTTTAATAATATAAAGAGTGAACATGAAGCAAACGAATTTGCAAAACTTGAATTGGAAGGATTATTCGGGAAAGTTACACCTATATGTAATTTCTTTGATAGATTAAAAGAAGAGCCACTTTCTATGTTTACTATCCCAGAGGTTAGAATACAGGATTTTTTAACTTATGAATTACCTTATGGGAAAGTTCAAGGATATTTTGGAATATCCCAGGATATCTTTTCTCTGAAAAAATTAGTAAAGAGATTATCTTATACTCGTGAAATTTATTTGATAGGAACGAAAAAAGACATTCCCTTGATAAAAAAATTTTTCCCGGGTCAAACACTGGGGAAAATATACCATTTTTTTGAAAAAGAAAACCTTGTTTGTTTCAGATTTATTACATATCAG
>JAGGVW010000223.1 GCA_021157805.1 bacterium | reverse complement strand
TATAATTATAGGTAATAAAACTCATCCAGAAGTTATGGCTTTAAAAGAATATGGAGACAATGTTTTTGTTTTTGATGGAAAGGAAATAGATTTCAAAAAGAATTTTGAAAAAGTTGCTATAGTAGGACAGACAACATTATCTTTCAAAAAGTTCTACGAATTTGTTGAATATTTAGTTGGAAAAGTTGAAAGTAAACAGATAAGAATTTATAATACTATCTGTAAAGTTACAGAAAACAGACAAAAACAGGCAAAAGAAATAAGTAGAAAGGTAGATGTAGTTTTTGTTCTTGGTGGTAAAAATAGTTCAAACACGACAAAGTTATATGAGTTATGTAAATTGAGAAATAAAAAAAGTTTTCATATTGAAAAAATGGAAGAATTTGATAAAATAGATATTCATAAATTTAATTCAATCGGGATTGTTTCAGGAACATCAACTCCTGAAGAATTTATAAAAGATGTGATTGAGTATTTGAAAAAAAATAATTTTAAGGAGGTGGAGTAAATGACTAATGAAGTCAGCAAATTACTTGAAGAAAAAATAGCAAGTTTCAAACCAGGTTCTCTTATAAAAGGGACTGTAGTTCGACTTACAAATGATGAAGTAATAATTGATATTGGATACAAGTCAGAAGGTGTTGCTCCAAAAGAAGAATTTAAGGGACAGAAAGATAATGTAAAAGAAGGTATGGAAGTTCAAATCGTTGTTGAATCACTTGACCCTGATTCAAATGGACTTATTCCTCTTTCAAAGGAGAAAGCAGATATTATGTTGAACTGGAAAAATGTTGAAAAACATTTTAATGAGGAAAAACCAATTGAAGGAATAATATTTAAAAGAGTTAAAGGTGGTTTCAGAGTTGATATAGGTGTTACTGCCTTCCTGCCAAGTTCACAGACCGATTTAAAACCAATTACAAATCCTTCTGAATACATTGGAATGAAATCATTTTTCAAAATTATAAAATGTGATTCTCTCAGAAAAAATGTTGTTGTTTCTAGAAAAAAGTATCTTGAAGAAATACGAGAGAGAGAAAAAATTGAGTTTTTGAAAGAACTTGAAAAAAATCAAATTGTCTCAGGAGTTGTAAAGAATATAGTTGATTACGGTGCTTTTATAGAAATTGACCATGGGATAGTTGGACTTCTTCATATAAATGATATGAGTTGGGGAAGAATAAGCCATCCCTCACAACTTTTTGGAATTGGTGAGAAAGTTGAAGTTGTTGTTATTGATGTTGACCTTGAAAAACAGGTTGTTTCATTTGGATTGAAACAGAAAACACCAAATCCATGGGAAAACATTGAGGAAAAATATCCTGTTGGTTCGGTTGTTGAGGGTAAAGTTGTTAATATAACGGAATACGGTGCTTTTATAAAACTTGAAGAAGGTGTTGAGGGACTTCTTCATATTTCAGAACTTTCATGGACAGGAAGAATAAAACATCCATCTGAAGTTGTTGCAATGGGAGATACTGTAAAAGTAAAAGTAATTGATATAAAAAAAGATGAGCAAAAAATTTCTTTCAGTTTAAAGCAACTTGAGCCAAACCCCTGGCCAGAAATAGCCCAAAAATATAAAGTTGGAAGTGTTGTTAAAGGCAAAGTTTATAACATAACCGATTTTGGTGCTTTTGTTGAGATTGAAAAAGGAATAGATGGACTTCTTCATATTTCAAACATTTCTGATAAACCAATAAAACATCCTTCTGAAGTTTTGAGAAAAGGACAGAAAATAGAAGTTATGGTTCTTGAAATTGACCCTAATGAGAAAAAAATAAACCTTGGATTGAAACAATTAGGTGAAATTGAAAAAGGAGGAGAAAATGAGAGTAATAGTGAAGAGCAGTTATGAAGAGATGAGTAAAGAAGCGGCAAAAATAATAGCAGACATTGTAAGAGAAAAACCGAATTGTGTTCTTGGACTTGCAACAGGTAGTACCCCTGTTGGTCTTTATCAAGAACTTGTCAGGATGTATAAAGAAGAAGGACTTGATTTTTCACAGGTTATAACTTTCAATCTTGATGAGTATTATGGCCTTTCTCCAGACCATCCTCAAAGTTACAGATACTTTATGAATAAAAATCTTTTTGATGGAATAAATATAAAAAAAGAAAATACATTTGTTCCTGATGGGACTGTTCCTCTTGAAAAAATAGAAGAGTATTGTAAAGAATATGAAGAAAAAATAAAAAATGCAGGTGGAATAGATATTCAGGTTCTTGGTATAGGAGGAGATGGACATATTGCTTTTAATGAACCAGGTTCTTCTCTTAATTCAAGAACGCGTCTTGTTGCATTGGATGAACAGACGATAAAAGATAATTCCAGATTTTTTGAAAGTGAAGAAGAAGTCCCAAGATTTGCTCTTTCAATGGGAGTTGGAACAATTCTTGAAGCAAAAGAAATAATATTTCTTGCAAATGGAAAGAAAAAAGCAGAAGTTGTTGCAAAAGCAATTGAAGGACCTGTTACTTCTATAATAACTGCTTCTGCATTGCAACTTCATCCAAGAGTAACTGCAATTCTTGATGAAGAAGCAGCATCGGAATTAAAAAGAATAAACTATTATAAATTTGCAGAAGAAGCAGAGAAGAAAATAAATAAAAAGTTGTTCTAAATTCCTTTTTTAAAAGATTTAGAGGTTAGAAATGAACATAGTAGAAAAATTTATAGAAAAGGCAAAAAAAAATAAAAAAAGAGTTGTTTTTCCTGAAGGTGAAGAAGAACGACTTGTTGAAAGTGCTTATAAATTAAAAAAAGAGGCAATTGCAGAACCAGTTCTTGTAGGAAAATCAGATGTTATAAAGGAAAAATTTAATTCTTTATCTCTTTCTCCTGAAGGAATTGAAATCGTTGATATTGAGAAAAGTGGCTATCTTGATGAATTTGCAAAACTTTACTGTGAGAAAAGAAAAAAAGTTAAATTATCAATTGCTTCCCGTCTTGTTAAGAAAAACTTAATTTTTGGTGGTATGATGCTTGTTTCAGGAAAAGTTGACCTTATGGTTGCAGGAGCAGTTAATACAACTGCCTCTGTTATTCAGGCAGCATCTTTAACTGTTGGTTATAAAGAAGGAATTTCAACACCATCAAGTTTTTTTATAATGGTTCTGCCTGATGGAAAAATTTACTTTTATGCTGATTGTGCAGTAAACATTGACCCAACTGCTGAACAACTTGCTGATATTGGAATTTCAACTGCTGGAAGTTTTGAAAGTTTAATTGGAGAAAAAGGTAAAGTTGCCTTTCTTTCTTTTTCAACAAAGGGTTCTGCATCTCATCCGCTGGTTGAAAAAGTCCAGAAAGCAGTTGAAATAGCGAAAGAGAAGAATAAAAAATACCTCTTTGATGGAGAATTTCAGGCAGATACAGCAATTGTTCCGAAGGTAGCAGAAAGAAAAGTAAAAGAGGTGTCAGAAGTAGCAGGAAAAGCAAATGTTTTAATATTCCCTGACTTAAATGCAGGTAATATTTCATATAAACTAACTCAATATCTGGCAAAAGCAGAAGCGCTGGGTCCTATTTTACAGGGATTTTCAAAACCAGTAAGTGACCTATCCCGAGGTGCAAAAGTTGATGATATTGTAAAAACAACTGCTATTTTAAGTTGTATGGTTTGAAAGGAGGAAAGATGAAAGTCCTT
>JAGGVW010000106.1 GCA_021157805.1 bacterium | reverse complement strand
TGAGAAAATAAAAGAAATAGAAAATAAATTTTCTGAACTTGAAACAATTTTTGAACTTCTTGAAACCAATCCTGATAGAGAACTTGAAAATGAAGCGGAAAAGATAATTGAAAAATTGGAAAAAGAAATCCCTTCTCTAAAAATAAGATTTATGTGGAAAGATGAAGCTGATAAAAAGAATGCAATTATTACTTTACACGCAGGAGCAGGGGGAACTGAAGCATGTGACTGGGTAAGTATGTTATGGAGAATGTATAGCAAATGGGCTTCAAGGAATGGATTTAATGTTAAAATTGTTGATTTCCTTCCTGGTGAAGAAGCAGGGATAAAAAGAATAACAGGAATAATCTCAGGACAATATGCCTATGGATACCTTAAAGGTGAAAATGGTGTTCATCGACTTGTAAGAATATCTCCTTTTGATGCGAACAAAAGAAGACATACAAGTTTTGCTGCTGTAAATGTCATTCCTGAAATTGAACAGGACATAAAAATTGAAATTAATCCTGATGACCTCGAAATAGAGACATTCAGAGCAGGAGGACACGGGGGACAGAATGTAAACAAAGTTGAAACAGCAGTAAGAATAAAACATAAACCAACAGGGATAGTTGTTCAATGTCAGAATGAAAGAAGTCAATTTAAGAATAGAGAAATTGCTTTGAGAATTTTGAAAAGTCGTCTATATCAATTAGAACTGGAAAAACAGAAAAAGGAAGAAGCAGAAAAAAGAAATTCACAGAAAAAAATAGAATGGGGAAGTCAGATAAGGTCTTATGTTTTTTTCCCATATACAATGGTGAAAGACCACAGAACTGGATATGAAACATCAAATGTTGAAAGGGTTATGGATGGAGAAATTGAAGGTTTTTTAATGGCTGAAATTGAATACCTCTCTAAAAATGAGAATAATCAGGCATAACTTTTAAAAATGAAAATTCTTATAACCGCAGGACCGACAAGAGAATATTTAGACCCGGTGAGATTTATAAGTAATCCTTCAACAGGTAAAATGGGTTATTTAATTTCAGAAAAAGCAATAAAAAGAGGGCATAAAGTAATACTTATAAGTGGTCCAACTTATCTTAAACCACCTGATGGAATAAAAATTATAAAAACAATATCAGGTAATGAAATGAAAGAAGCAGTTTTAAAGTATTTCCCAGAATATGATGTTTTAATAATGACAGCAGCAGTGAGCGATTGGAAACCTGAGAAAAAATACAGGGGAAAATTAAAAAGAAAAAAAGAGTGGAATTTAAAACTTATCCCAAATCCAGATATATTAAAAGAAGTATCAAAAATAAAAAAAGAAAATCAAATAGTCATTGGGTTTGCCCTTGAAACAGAAAATATTGAAAAAAATGCATTGAAAAAGTTAAAAGAGAAAAAACTTGATTTAATTATAGGTAATACAACTGAATTCTTTGGAGAGGGTAAACCATCAAAAGTAGTTTTTATCTCAAAGGATGGAAAAGTTAAAAAATATAAAAGAATAAAAAAAGAAAAAATTGCTGAAAAAATAGTTAATTGGATAGAAAATGAAACACACTGATTTATAATAAAAATTAATCCTTTACAGATTTTATTGAAATAAGAACTCCGAGAATTGTTAGAAATCCCCCCACATAGATAAAGAATGATATTTTCTCACCAAACCATATTACCGCAATAATCCCGGTTGTTAAAGGAGCAATAAACTGTAAAATACCTGCAATAATTGTTTTAATTTTATTTATTGCATAAAACCAGAGTGTAAAACCAATTCCTGCTGGAACTATTCCTAAATAAATTCCTGTAATAACCCCTGCTTTCCCTCCAGAAAAAGGCAATTGAAAAACTATAAGAGAAAGGAAAAGCAAAATTGTTCCAAAAACAGAAGCCCAGAAAGTTGATAAAACTGCTCCATATTTTTTTATAACTCCACACTTTTTACTCCAGACACTGTAAAAAGCCCAGGAAATAGCAGCAAAAAGAGCAAGTAAATTTCCAATGAGAGATGAATTAAAAGAAATTTTCCCAGAAGTAATAATGAAAAAACACCCGAGAAAACCAATAAGAACTCCCAGAATTTCATTCACTCTGATTTTTTCTTTCAAAAGAAAAAAAGCCAGAATGCCAATAAAAAAAGAATTTGAATTCATAAGAACACTTGCAGAAGTTGATGTTGTGAATTTGACAGAATAAAAAATAAAAATATTCATAAGGAAAATTCCTGTAAGACCAAGAATAAAAAAAGAAAAAATATCTTCTTTCTCAAGTTTTAATTTTACTTTTTTAAAGGAAAGATAAACAAAAAGAAAAACTGAAGCGGATAAAAATCTTATAAAAGAAAGCAAAACAGGATGAGTTCCTTTCTTTACAGCAAACTGACCAGAAATAAACACAGTTCCCCAGATTATCGCACTTATAATTCCTGCTATAATTCCTTTCATTTATCAAATTATATCCCATTTTTTAAAATATGAATAAAATTTCGAAAAGTTCTCCATTTCATTCTCAATAATTACGATAAGAATGATTATAACCAGAACTGCACTTGGATAAAAGATTTAGACAACTTATTACCTATATCGAAATGGATAAAAGAGAGAAAAAGAAAGTGAACTGGTGGAAAATATTAGAAGAGATACATTAACTCTTTTTTAAATAAAAAAATTATTTTAAAATTTAACAGGTTTTTTAGTTCCTCTGGGACATTTGAAAAACTTCTTATGTCGGGATTTTAGATAACTTGTATGCACTTGACAGTTAATTTAAAGAGAGTATAATAAAAAACAAAAAATGGAGTGTTCTGAAATGTCAATTTGTCCAAACTTGAAGACGGGACATAAAAAGATATCTCCTATAGAAATGAAAATAAAAGTGGGGATAGTGGGATGTGGAGTAATTTCTGAGGCACACCTAAAGGCATATAAGAAGGATAAGAGAGTAGAAATCGTATCTGTATGTGACATTGATAAAGATAAAGCTGAGAAGATAGGTAAGAAGTATGGAGTGAAGGCATATGGAGACATTGATAAGATGTTTAAAGAAGAATCTTTAGATGCCATTAGTGTTTGCACACCACCTGCTTCACATTTAGAAGTAACTCTGAAAGCTGCCAAGAGAGGTATAAATATTTTATGCGAAAAACCGCTTGCTGTTTCAACAAAGGAAGCGAAACAGATGATTGCTGTAGCACAAAAATCAAGGGTGAAATTACTTGTAGGTATGACTCACAGATTTCACTATCCAGTAGTACAATTAAGAAATGTATTGCAAAGTGGAGATATAGGGAAGGTGGTAAGTTATCGCAACAGGTTCCCCTGGTCAGATAAGAGAAGACCTTCTGAAGAGGTTCGTAAGAGAGGAGGGATACTTTTGGATAATGGTGTCCATGCTATAAATACTTTTAGGTTTTTGGTAGGAGATATAGCAAGTGTAAGTGCAATTTTTGACAGGAAGGTGAAGCGCATAGAAGATATACTGCAGTGTGCTGTTATATTTCACTCCAGTAATGGAGCAATAGGAGTGATAGAACTGGATGGAAAGAGTCCTGGGAGTGTGGGAAAGGTTATTATTGAAGTCTATACCGAGCGGGGAGCGGCCTTTATCAACTATCTTGGAAAATCCTATTATAAAATCTTCGGGTCTGAGGAGATATTTTCACTAGATCCTGAAGGTCCCTGTCAGACAAAATTTGAGAAAGAAATAAGTCACTTTATAGATTGTATTCAAGGCAGGGAAGAGACGGTAATTGACGCTCAGGAGGCTTTGGTGGATTTAAAAATAATTGAAAATATTTTTCGTGCTGGTAGAAGGAGAAAAACGCTCACTATTTAGAAAGGTAAAGATGAAAACAATACACCTGACTCGTTACAAAAATAATCCAATTCTTAGACCCAGACGAGAAAATGTGTGGGAGGCACAAAATGTATCAAATGCTGGTGCAGTTATTTATAATGATAAAGTATATCTTTTGTATAGAGCTGAAGGTTTTGAGCGGTGTTATGGTGATACTGGCTGGCCTTTCGCACGTTTGGGCCTAGCAATTTCAGAAGATGGTTTTAATATTTCGTACCGCTCTGATAAACCTGTTCTTGATATTGAAGAAGAATATGAAGCCCATGGAGTAGAAGATCCTCGAATTTCAAAAATAGGAGATACTTACTATATTGTCTATGTAGCAAGGTCAGAATATGGAGATCGGACGGCTTTGGCTACAACCAAGGATTTCAAAACTTTCAAAAAAGAGGGGTTAATTATGGGAGACATTCAACAACGAACTAGTGCCCTTTTCCCAGAAAAAATAAATGGAGAATATGTTCTCTTGCATCGAATTATGCCAAATATCTGGATATCTTACAGTAAGGATCTAAAAAAATGGTATAACTCAAAAATTATAATGAAGACAAGAAAGGGCTATTGGGATGGGTTTAAAATAGGGATCGGCGCACCTCCAATTAAAACAAAATATGGATGGCTACTTTTCTGGCATGGAGTTGACAAAAATGAAGTTTATTATGGAATTCGAAAGTACTCCTTAGGGATAGCACTTCTTGACCTAAATAACCCTTCAAAAGTCTTAAAAAGACAGGAGGAACCGATTCTTACTGTTGAAGAAGAATATGAAAAAAATGGATATTACCCAAATGTTGTATATACCTGTGGAGCGGTAGAGAAGGAAGGGCGTTATTTAATATATTACGGATGTGCTGACAGATGTCTTTCTGTAGCTTATATTTCTACCGAAGAAGTTGAAAAGTTTATGAGAAATGGGTGAAAATATCGTAAAAAAAGAACAAATAATCAGGGGATTAGAAAGATTAGGTTTAAACAGAGGAGATATGGTCCTAGTCCATTCTTCTTTATCCAGTATTGGTTATGTAGAAGGCGGAGCAGATGCAGTAATTGATGCTTTATTAGAAGTGGTGGGGAAGGAAGGGACGGTAGCAGTCCCTAACCTGCCGGTTATTTGGTATAGAGAAGAAAGTCATGTAGACTATTTAAAGCGGCAACCTATCTTTGATGTGCGGGTTACTCCTTCAAAAGTAGGAAAAATTAGTGAGGTTTTGCGAGCAAGAAGAGAAGCAAGAAGGTCACTTCATCCTTCCCATTCAGTAGCGGCTATTGGGAAAAGGCGAGATTGGTTAATAGAAGGACATGAGAAATGTTTAAGTCCTTGTGGTAGAGGCAGCCCATACTGGAAGATCTGCCAAACTAAAGGAAAAATATTGCTCTTGGGTGTAGGCCAAAATACCAATACTACTTTACATACTATAGAAGAAGTAGGAGGAGCACCGGTTTTGACAGCAGAGATTTTTTATCCTCTAGTAATTGATTATGAAGGTCGCCTAATAACCGTTCCGATGCGTGCGCATAAAGCTAACCAGCCAAGAGATTTTGAAAAGATGGATGATATCTGCAAAAAAAGAAAAATTATGAAGATAGGTAGAATAGGTAAGGCTACTGTTAGGTTAATTGAAGCTGGGGAACTTTTAGAAATAGGAATAGATATATTAAAAAAAGAGCCTAAATTTTTATTCAAAGGTAGTTTTTAGAAAATGTATCAAAAAATTAGTGAAAAATTAGAAAGAACTATTAATGGCAAGAATGCATTAGATTATGTAGATAGAATATGGCAAAGCGACCGATATTTTGACTTTTCGGCAATGCATCGTACCGCCTGTTATCTTACCTCTGAGATGCGCAAGATCGGATTAGAAGAGGTAGAAATTATTAATATGCCGGCTGATGGTAAAACCTGGTTAGGAACAATTTGCTCTAATCGCGCATGGAGAGTGAGAAAAGCATTGGTCGATATCATCCATCCTAATGGAAAGCGAGAAAGAATCGTTGATTACGCCAAGAATCCTTGCCAGGTTAATATGTATAGTGGTTCTACGCCAAAGGGGGGAGTTAAGGGAAAGTTAATCTTTGTAGATGATGCTACTAAAGAAGAAAATTTTATCCGAAAAGGAATATCGGGTAAATATATTCTTACTTTTACCAAAGGTTGGCAGGCAAAACCTTTAGCCCTCAAGTATCAGGCAGCTGGTATTCTTTCCGCTTATATGTGGAATCCAGAGTTGAAAGATTCTACATTCTGGGGAAATGCTTGGTCTGATGATGGAAAATTCTGGGGATACCGGAAGGTGGATACTTCTTTGATAGGGATAAATATCAGTCCGAGATTAGGCAGATATTTGAGAGATTTGATAAGAAAAAATAATGGATCGATAGATATTTGGCTTTGTATAGAGACCGAAGAGTTTAATGGAAAATGTCCTATAATCACCGGCGTGCTTCCAAATAAAGGTGATAGTAAAGAGGAAGTAGTACTTGTTGGTCATCCTTTTGAACAAGGGGCGATTGATAATGCTAGTGGCTGTGGTTTAAGATTGGAATTAGCCCGTTCCCTGATACATCTTTTTCGTCAAGGCAAATTACCTTTGCCAAAGCGGAGGATAAGGCTACTTTTTGCATTTGAGGTGGGAGGAACTGAATTTTATGCCTGGCATTATCAAGATCGAGGAAAGAGAGTAGTAACGGCTATTGAACTTGATTCTATTGGAGAAAATCATATTAAATGTCGAGCTCCCTTAGGGATACGCCTCACTCCTTTATACTCACCAAGTTTCTTAGATGGGTTTGCTATAACCTTACTTCAGGAGTTCGGATTTACAAAACAGAAAGATTTCTCTGGTTGGCAAAAATTACCTTCTCTGAAAATATTACAGGATATAGGGACTTCTGACGCTGACCGGATTGCTTTTTTGAATCGTGCTCCCGCCATTCGTTTTGCTAATGCTAATTACTTCTGGCATACTAATGAAGATACTATTGATAAAATTAGTCCAGAGAATCTCCGACTTATAGGGGTTGTTGTTGGGACACTTGCTTACTTTGTGGCCATAGCGGATTTTAAAGAAGCCGCTTTTCTAGCTGACACCACAGCAAATTATGGCATTCAGAGGCTGACTGAATCATTTCAAAGAGAACTTACTCATCTTTCATCAAAGAAAAAAGTTAGCAGAAGAGAGTGCGAGTTTACTTTAAACCAAATTTATTTTTTATTAGCTTCAACCAAGGAAAGTGTTGCTTCATCGGAAAGGCTTATTTCTCCTTCCAAAAAGAAAAAATTTTACCAAACTACGATAAAACCACTTCATCACCGTTTAGAACAAGAAGTAAATAATGAAATTAAACGGCTGAAACAATATACAAGTTTATCATTAAAACCAACACTGAGAGCAAAGGGCTTTTTAAGTAAGCAGATACGAAGAATTAAACCACACGCCTTATTCCCTACTCCACCACTATCTATACCTGAAGAAGGTAATCTATCTATCAATGATTGCGGTAGAAGATTAGTAGGGTGGATGGATGGTAGGCGAACTTTTCCTGAAGTTTGCTTCTGCACCTTGCAGGATATTTCATTGGCAAGAAACAAGAGGCTGTCCACCATTAAAGAATTAAGGAAGTTATTAGATTCCCCATACTCAATTCCTGAATATTTGCAATTGCTACGCCAACATAAAATTATTGATTGGTAAAGGGACAAAGGAGAAATTGTTGGTCAAAAAATCTCCCCTTCACTCAGTTATAAAAAGATTTTGAGAAATAAGAGAAAATAGAGAGAGATTGGAGATGTCAGATGGAGGTTGTTTTTTCTTTTTTTTTCGAGTTTTTGAGCATGAGTTTAGATATGGTCTTGGTAAATCCTGCATCTTGTAGTTGCTAACTAATAGCCAGGACATAGTTTCCTTAGTGATTGACACAAGATATAGGCTTCTGGGCGTTTGCTCACTTCAAATGAAGAATTTCCAGAGGTAGAGAGTTACCTTGTGTGCAATGAGTCTGGATTTTGGTTGGCTGTTCTTCTCCGCCAGATAAAGATTCTTAACCTGTAACTTTTCAAGTTTTAAGTAATATTTAAGTTTAATTTCTCAATTGATTTTCGTGTTGGTTTTGGTGTTTCTAAATCTATCCAGTGGTCAGATATTTTCACTTTGCGAATTTTACTTAAAAATGATATCTCTGTAAAGGAAAACTACTTGTGCCAAAATTCCGACATAAGAAGTTTTTCAAATAACAACTGTCTTTTTCTTTTACTTTTCTATTCTCAAGTTTTCCTTTTTTTATTGCACAATCACATTATACCCCCCAGAATTTGTCAGGAGATGTGAAAAACCCTTATCAGATAAGGAATTGGAGAAATTACAAAAAAACTATCAAATTTTAAAACAATATTTTTTATTTATAAAAGAGTTAAAAAATTAGAAATGGTGCACTCTGTCCTTTCCCTTTATATCCAAACCATTCCGCTATCTCTTTTATCTCAAATATTCCAAAGTGTGGATATGCATAGATTACTACTCCATACCAGCTTTTATCATCCAACCTTACAAGTCCTATTCCTGCTAATTCATTTCCTTTTTCTGTCTTAAAACAGTTTATAAAGTTATATATCAAAAGTGTAAAAATTATGTGGAAATAAACACCTGAAAATTTCCTTGATGGAAATCTATTTATCTTATATCCATCCTTTAATTCTCTAAATCCTTCATTTTCTATGTGATGTCTTTTCTTATAAATCTTAACTGCATCAAGCGGAGTAAAACTACTTGAAAATTTTTTTAAAAGAACAGTGTTATTGTTTTTCCTCCTTTCCCTTTGTATCTTGTAATAATTGCACCTGCTATTGGATGTGTCTTAAGATGGCTATCTTTTTTATATAATCGTTTCTTTATATTTTCTTGATGCAGTTTGTCTCCGTATGTCCAGAACCAGCCAAGATTATTAAAACCATATACAGTATTTTCTTTATCTTCCTGGTAAAAATAATCCGCTGGTAAAGAGAGCCCT
>JAGGVW010000141.1 GCA_021157805.1 bacterium | reverse complement strand
TCTTTTAAAAATAATGAAGGAGAATGGTTTTGGTGCTGATGTTGTTTCAGAAGGAGAATTAAGAAGAGCATTAATAACTGGTTTCAGTGGAGATAAGATTGTTTTTGCAGGTGTGGGAAAAACAGAAAGAGAAATAGAATTTGCAATAAAAAAGAAAATATATTGTTTTAATGTGGAGAATGAAGAGGAAATCGGGATAATAGAAAAATACGGGAAAAAATATAAAAGAGAAGTTCTGTATAACATAAGGTTAAATCTTGACCTTGATGTTGAGACTCACCATTATATAAAAACATCAAAGAAAGAAACAAAGTTTGGACTTGACTTTAAAACAGCGAAAAGAATTATAAAAAATTCAAAGAAAAATAAATATGCAAAACTTGCTGGTTTTCATCTTCATATTGGCTCTCAGATTAAAAATGTTTCTTTTTATATTAAAGCACTTAAAAAAGTTGAACAGTTTATAAAAGAAATTAAGTTTTATCCAGAAATAATTGATTTAGGTGGTGGTTTTGGGATTCCTTATTCTGAAAAAGATAAAGTTGAACCAATAGAAAATTTTGGGAAGAAAATATGTGAGTTTTTAAGAAAACTTAAAATAAAAAAACTCATACTTGAACCAGGAAGGTTTATTGTTGGCAATACTGGTATTCTTATAACAAAAGTTTTATATGTTAAAAAAAGAAAAGATAAGACATTTCTTATTGTTGATGCTGGAATGAATGACCTTATAAGACCTGCTTTATATGGGAGTTATCATACAATAATTCCTTATTTTAAAAGAAAGAGTAAAAAAATAAAAATGGATGTTGTTGGACCTGTATGTGAAAGTGGTGATTTTCTTGGGAAAGATGTTTTAATGCCTGAGAATATAAAAATAGGTGATTTAATAATAATAGGAAGTTGTGGTGCTTATGGTTTCAGTATGTCCTCAAACTATAATAGCAGAAGAAGACCTGCAGAAATTTTAGTTAATGGAAAGAAAGACATCCCAATCAGGAAAAGAGAGAAGTTTAACGAATTATGGGAAAATGAAATTGTCTGATAAAGTTTTTAAAGTAATAGAGTTTTGAAAATTTAATGAAGGTAACAGGTAAGTTTTCTAAAAAATATCCCCCCTTGTTGAAACAGATAGAGCACCAGAGCACCAGGACACCAGGGCACCAGAACACCAGAGCACCAGTAGAAATTTGACAGGGGGGATTCTTAAGGAATAAAATTTAAAAAAATAAAGTGAAAACTGAACTATTACAAAAAATGAAAAAATCGATTGATGAAATAAAGGAAATTCTTAAAAAATACGAAAAAGAGCTAAAAGAAAAATATGGAATTAAAGAGGTCGGCATTTTTGGTTCTTATTTAAGAGGGGAAGCTAAAGAAGGAAGCGATCTTGATATTTTAGTGGAATTTAAGCCTGAGGCGAAGATCAGTCTTTTAGATTTTGTTGAATTAGAGAATTATCTCAGTGATTTGCTCGGGGTGAAGGTTGATTTGGTTGAAAAATCTGCACTAAAACCAAAGATTGGCAAACGTATTCTAAGTGAGGTTGTAAACATATGAAAAGGGAAATTGGCGACTATATAGAGGACATTTTGGAGAAGCAGTCAAAAATATACCGGAGGAAACGAGAAAGAAATATTTAGATATTCCTTGGAGAAGTTTGGCTGGAATGAGAGATAAAGTCATACATGCATATTTCGGTGTTAAAATTGAAAGAGTTTGGGAAGTTGTAAAAAGAGATATTCCAAACCTCAAGCCTAAATTTGAGAAGATGTTGAGAGAGGAGGTAAAAGAGTGATGGCAGGAATTTCATACGACAGCGGGGACTATGCAGTGCTTCGCACCTCACCCTTTGGGTCACTTAACAGTATGCATATACGCAATACTGTGTATATATCCTCAAATTGGAAGGATATCCGCATTTCAGATATAAACAAGTTAAGTAAAATTCCGCCCCAAATCCTTAATAAAAAGTTTAAAAGTATGTATTGCATAAAGGAGATTCATGATGAGTAATATAACGGTTGATGTTCATGCAAATGTAGTAAATAACAAAATTAAACATATAAAGAAAGATTGGGGTATTTTTTTCACGCCTCAGTGGGTAGTTGATTTTATAGTGAATCTAATAAATGAAAATGAGTTGCCTCAAACTACTAAGATCCTTGAACCAGCATGCGGAATCTGTCAGTTTCTGTTAGGGATTAAAAAAATTAAGAATCATATTTTTGAAAATTCCTCTCTAAAAATAGGCGTAGAAATTAATAAAGAGGTGACTAATTACATAAATCAGAATAATCTCGCACAAGATATAAAAATCATTCACAATGATTATTTACTATGGGAGACAGATGAAAAAATGGACATAATCATAGGAAATCCGCCTTATGGTATTCCAAGCTTATCAGAGCATTATACCATTCGCATAGATAATGAGACAAAAAGAAAATATAAAGAAATATACGAAACTTGGTATGGAAAATACAACGTCTATGGAGCATTCATAGAAAAATCTGTAAAATTATTAAAAGAAAATGGTCAACTTATATTTATTGTTCCTGCAACATTTATGATTCTCGATGAGTTCAAAAAACTTCGTAGTTTTCTCGCTTCAAAAGGTAAAATTGAACTTATATATATGGGTAGTGAAGTTTTTAAACCAGAGGCAGATGTGACTACTGTCGTTTTAAGATTTGTAAAAACAAAATCAGAAAGGGGTAAGATGGCACTGTTTGATTATAACAATGGCAACCTAAAACTGATTACACGAAATGATAGTTGGAAAGGAGAAATTGTATTATTC
>JAGGVW010000047.1 GCA_021157805.1 bacterium | reverse complement strand
TCAAAGACCTTATATTTCAACTACTTACAACCCCTCTTCCGCTAATCCCCTCTTTTACCTCTCTTTTTTTGTATTACCTCTAACTCCCAATTCTGTCAACCTTTTCTATTTCAATTACTTCCAATCAGCGCTAATCCCCCCTATTTTTTGACTATTTTGAGGTTAGCGGAGAACTTCTGAATGTATCAAAAAATTTTCAATTATCTCTTATTTTGATTGTAAGAGAGTGGTTTTTAAGACCTTCTGTTTCTGCAAGTTTCTCAATGTATTTCCCGTATTTTCTATAAAACTCTTTTTTTGCTTCAATAATTGCGTAACTCCTTAAGAAAGTAAAAACAGAAAGACCAGAAAAAAATCCTGCTGTTTGTTTTGTTGGTAAAATATGAGAAGGTCCTGCAAAATAATCTCCAATTGTCGCTGGTGTATAGTTCCCTATAAAAATTGCTCCTGCAACAGAATTTTTAACTAAAAATGCAGGATTTCTGGAAATTATCTGTAAGTGTTCAGGAGCTATAAGATTTATTACTTCAAGGGCTTCCTTTTGACTTTTTACAGTCATTAAATATCCTTCTTTAACTTTCTTTGAAATTTTTTCGCCAAGTTTTTCATCTGTTGTTATAAGAAAGCCAAGACCATCTGTATGTTCCATCTGGGCTTTTAAGTCATATTCAATAAATTTACTCTTCCCTGAACTGTCAGAAAAAATAACAACTTCACTCGGTCCTGCTGGAAGGTCTATTTTCTTATCTCCTGAAATTATTTTTTTACAGGTATTAACATATTTGTTCCCAGGTCCAACTATAATATCAACTTCAGGAATTGTTTCTGTTCCATAAGCAAAAGCAGCAATTGCCTGTGCACCTCCAACTTTATAAATATTCTTAATCCCTAAATAAGCACAAACCCCAAGAATATAGTGAGTGTTTTTTGAAGGAGGAGTTGCAATGTAAATTTTTTTCACTCCTGCAATTTTTGCAGGAATTACACTCATAAGAACTGTTGAAATTAAAGGAAATTGACCACCCGGGATATATATACCTGCACTTTCAACTGGCTTGAATTTAAAAGATACACTATATGTTTCTTCTTTAAGTTTAAATTCTGATGGAATTTGTCTCTTATGGTAATTTTCTATTTTTTTTGAAGAAATTTTTATTGCTTCAATGAGGTCCTTATCAAGTTTCTTATAACTTTCTTCAATTTCTTTATTTTCAACTTTTATTTTTTCAATTTTAACTTTATCAAATTTCTCAGTGTAATAAAGAAGACCTTTATCTTTTTCTTTTTTTACTCTCTCAATTATTTCTCTCACAACTGCTTCTGTTTTTTTATCTTCTATCTTTTTATTTTTAAGTATTTTTTCAAGTTGAAAGTGGTTTATTTTTTTCATCTTAAACTCTCTATTGCTTCTCTGTAATTTTTGCTTTTAAATATATATGAGCCAGCAACAATAATATTTGCACCTGCTTCTCTGACAATTTTAACTGTCTGGTTATTTATTCCACCGTCAACTTCTATATCAAATTCAAGTTGTTTTTTCTCCTTTATTTCTTTAATTTTTTCAATTTTTGGCACAACATCAAAAATAAATTTCTGTCCTCCAAATCCAGGGTTAACTGTCATTATCAAAACTTCATCCACAATATCAAGAAAAGGATAAATTTTTTCCGCAGGAGTTGGGGGATTTATCACAATACAGGCATTTTTCCCGTATTTTTTTATTTCTTCAATCAGTTTTTTATGGTTTATTTCACATTCTATATGTATTCCTATTATGTCTGCTCCACTATCAGCAAAATTTTTCCAGTATTTTTCTGGCTCTGTTATCATAAGGTGTGCTTCAAAAGGAAGTGAAGAATATTTTCTTATTGCAGAAAGAACCATAGGACCAAATGTTAAATTAGGAACAAAATGACCATCCATAACATCAAAATGAATTAAATCAGCGCCTGCTTCTGTCACATCTTCAACTTCTTTCCCCAGACAACTGAAATCTGCAGAAAGTAAAGAAGGTGCTATTTTGACCATATTTGAATTTTAACATATAATTGGACAAAGTGAAAGATTTATATAGTTTAACCGCGTGTGTTTAACCGACGCGGTTAGAAAACTGAATTTCTTCAGGTCTTATTGGTTTCCTTAATTTTTTCTTCTCACTTCTTTTTCTCTTTTCTTCAATTTGTTTTATTTTTGCTTTCTCTGGTTTTTTTGTGGGAATTCTTTTTTTCACAGGAGTATTTAATTTTTCTATTTTTTCTTTCAATCTTTCCAATGCGAGTTTTCTGTTTTTGCTCTGGCTTCTGAATTCTGTTGCCCGAACAGTAATACCGGTTGGAATATGTGTTATTTTTACTGCTGTTTCCTTTTTATTTTTCCTCTGTCCACCTGGTCCTCTGCTTTTATAAAAAGATATTTTTATATCATCTTTTTTAATTTTCATTTTTCATCAAAGGAGAAAAGGGGAATAATAACACTTTCTTTTTCTTTATATTTTTTGTGAATTTCAACAACACTTTCTTTATTCTTTAAAAAGCCATCAACCATAACCGGGTCAAAAATTCTACCTTTTTCTTTTTTCACAACTTCAAAACTCTCTTCAAAATCAAGTGCTACTTTATAAACCCTTTTAGATGAAAGAGCATCAAATATATCCGCAAGTGCTGCTATTCTTCCATAAAGAGGAATACTATTTCCTTTTAAACCGAATGGGTATCCTGAACCATCATATTTTTCATGATGATAGAGGGCTATTATTTCTGCTGCTTTTAATATTATTGAATTTGAACCTTCAAGCATTTTAGCCCCAATTACTGGATGCTTTTCAACAATTTTTCTCTCCTCATCTGTCAATTTTCCCGGTTTTAAAAGCACATTGTCGGGAATGGCTATTTTCCCTATATCATGTAATGGCATTGCTAATCTAATAAGTTCAACTTCTTCTTCAGTAAGTCCTATACCTTCAGCAATAAGTCCTGCATATTCACTCACTCTATGAATATGTGCACCTGTTTCTCTATCTCTATATTCAATTGCCATAGAAAGGCGGAATATCGTTTCCATTTGTGTATCTTTCAGAGCAATGTTTAATCTGGCATTTTGAATTGCTATTATTGCTTCAAGAGCAAGTGTCTGAACTAAATTTGTATCTTCTTTTGTGAAAAATGTAGTTTTTGAGAAAACAGTTGGTTTTTTATTTATAAATATTCCATAGAACTTTAAGACAGGGTTAAATATTACAGGAACAACCATAACACTTCTTATTTCTGAATTTTTAATTTCATTCCATTTATTCATTATAATTTCTTCACCACCTTCAAGTTCACTTTTTTCAATTAATTCATCTATATTTAATTTCTCAATAAGTTTTCCTTCTTTTGCAATAACCTGATGTTTTTTCCCACGAGAGAAAACAACAAAACATCCTGACTCAATACCAAGAGAGGCAAGTATAGTTCTTAAAGTAATTTCAGGTGTTTGTTTCACAAGTTTTTCTGTTTGTATTCCAGTTGAGGAAAAATTATTATCAAGTCCAACAATCTGTAATGGACTGACAACATTAGCAATTTCTTCCTCAACCTGCCTTAAAACTTTTAAAGCCGCTTCTTTCTGAAACATTTTTTTCATAGCAAAAGAAAGTGAATGGAAAACAGTCCAGAGATAATAAGATAAGGTATAAAAGAAAAAGGGCATAGAATCAAAAAATAATCCTTTACTTTTCAACGCATAAAAGGAAAAAACGGTTATTCCTGAAGAGAAAGAAATTAGATAAAAGGTATTTACAGGAATTCTGTTCACTGAAAAAACCATTACAATAAGAGAAGCATATAAAAAGAGCATCATTAAAATAACATTTTTATTAACTCTATAAAAAAATTTATCCTGTAAAGCATTATATAGAGCACTTGCCTGAATAAATACTCCAAATTCCATACCATATGGTGTTGGTATTAAATCAGCATTTTTAGCACCGAGTATTGTTTGTCCTATCAAAACTGCTTTATCTCTAAAAATTCCTTTTTTATAATTTCTATTCAGAATATCCGAAAAAGGAATAAAATAATTTTTAATTTCTTGTGGAGGGAGATAATTTATGTAAAAACAACCGTAATCATCTATTGGAATTTTACCTTTACTTTTAAAAAACCCTGGTCTTTCTACTGATAGCTTTTTACCATTATTAAAAATTTTTGCCATTTGATAGGATAACTGAGGATAAAATTTTTTCTTATAACTCAAAAACAGAGGGAATTTTCTAACAACCTGATCCATATCAGGAATTGCGTTTATATGTCCAAGTGCTCTGGCAGAGTTATTAAAAAGAGATATAGACCCTTTCAACTGGTCAATTTCATAAAAAAATCCTGCTTTTCTCTCAATCTTTTTCGGGGAGAAAACAGGAAGAACAACATTCCCATTTTCTTTTATTGTTTTAGCAAATTCAACATCTTCTTTTTTATTTTTTATTGACGGGAAAAAAATATCAAAACCAATAACTTTTGCTTTTTCTTTTTTAAGAATTTTTAAGATTTTTGTGTAGTGTTTACGGGAAATCTTTTCTCCTGTCTTCTTTTCAAAATTGTCTGTTATCCCTATTATC
>JAGGVW010000277.1 GCA_021157805.1 bacterium | reverse complement strand
TTGAAAAGAATGGCTTATGGATACAAAGACATTAATTATTTCAGGTTAAAAATTCATCAACATTGTGGACTTTTAAATCCAAGATTAAATACTTAAAATGCAACTTAAATACGAAAGACCCAAAGAAATAATTCATCCTTCCTCAAAAATAGAGTTGACAAAAAAGATAACCACGAGGCTATACTTTATAAATTAGAAAAAGAAAAAAACAATCGTCATGAGAATACCAGAGAAATTATAAAAGAGAAAACAAAAATATATCAAAAAGAAAGCAAGAAATTAAAGACGAAGATATTAGATAAACTTGAAAGAACACTTAATGTTTTGGGGATATGCGAAGTTCGTCTTTTCCGAATTTGGGCGAAGGTGCGAAGCACCGTAGCCTATTAGCTGCTGTTAGGCGAACTGATGGGAATAACATCAAGGCGTCCTCTCAACAGTAAAATAAGTACTCAAAAGAGCTGTTTTCCCGCTTGCTGAAATTGTCGTTCTATCAAACGGGAAAGAATCTTTATATTCATCATTCGCTGGCGGGTTATGTTTAAAAATCAAGGCAGCTTCAACACGGTCGCGGTTACTTGATTCCACATAAGCAAACGAAAAGCACAACTCATTTCCACTCTTAACATAACGCTTCCATTCGCTCCATTTTTCGTGATTGGCAATCCGTTCATTTACATTTCCTGATTCCCCTATGTAAATCAGCCTGTGAATAGTGACGGTATCGTTGTTAGCATTATAAGTGCATTCGTAGACGCAGTAAACTCCAGAGTGAGAAGGAATGCCATTTATGTTTCTTTCTCTCCAATAACCCTCAAATTCGATTTTGAATGTTTGCTCCGCCATTTTAACCTCCTTTCCTTAAATTCTTAAATCAGTTCGCCTAACGTTTTGGGGATAAAAGAAGTTGCCGAAGGCAATTTGGGGAAATCTTTGATTTCCCTTTTATCCCTTGCTATCTGTTGGTTTATTTCAATAAGAACATGGTTCATGCTTAACTACCTCATTGGAAGTTTACTTGGAATTCCCAACTTGTTTTCTATTCGTTGCCTATCTCTATAACTGATAGAATGTTGCAAGATGTAATTCACAATCATAAACTTCAGAATGTTTTGGGCTATATTAGAAAAATTCTTTTCCTTAATCTTATTAGCTAATTCATCGATTTGCAAGTTTTTGTTATACCACATTAAAACTCCATGCTTTACTAAAAAGGAAGCGGGGGTTTTAATCTTACTGTCAATCATTCCAATAATCTCAGTTAATTTATTAGAGCCTAAAGAATGAATGATTTTATAAATAACGGAATATACAAGCAAAAAGCTAAAATTCCAAAAGATAATTCTTGCCAGTCTTCGTATCTCTCTATCATCTACTTTCTTCCCTTTTTCCTCCTCTTCTTTAATGAATTTCTTTAGTCTTTTTGAAATAAGATCAATTAAATCTTGCTGTGCGTCTTCACTCTTTATAATCTCAAAGAAAGAAAATAAAATTCTCAGATAGATATCCATTCCTGCTTCAAATATATCCACCACTTTTTCCTTTTCTAATGAGCCAACTCGGTTCTTAATTATACAACCTATGACTTCTCCAGTTTTTATAGCTCTTCTTAACTCCTCCAACAAATGAGTGTCTTCTTCATCAGTTTTTTCTTCCTTTATTTCTTCTTTGGCTTCTTCTATTTTATCTTTAATACTCAATCTTTTCGCTCTTTCCCTTTCAGGTGTTGTATTTACTGGTAAGACTGCTTTTATAATAGCACCGGCTTGTTCGTCAAAGAATTTAACTTCTTCTCTAAATAGTGTCACTGGTTTATATTTGTCAAACAAACACACGGCATTAAGTTCAATCTCATCTAGAATTTTTGGACTCTTAGAGTGATGAGCCAAAAAGACAGCAATATAAGCTTTTTCTTCTACATGAAGATTTTGCATTATCTCTTCTATTTCTTTCATTATCTCATCTTCTTCAATATGTTCAGCAAGATATTTAGCAGCAAAGAAGTAATAAAGATAAGGGTAACTAAACGAATAGTTATTAAAACTATCTCTTGGGATTATTAGACTTAATTTATTCATGAGTGTTGTTTGATTGATTGGTAGAGTATATTTTTCCTTGTAGATTTTTATAAAAGAGTTAAAATCTTCTGGTGATAAGCTGTATTTTCTATGCTTATAGATATAAAAAGCCAACTCCGTTAAGAAGTTTACATATATATCAATCTCATCATTCCTTACACCCTGTTTTCTTAAATAGAAGTATATAAAAGATTGGTAACAGTAACCCTGAGAAGTTATCTCTTGATTAAGCGGTATTTGAGAGGTTTCATAGGTAACTACGGCAAATAAGATAAAGAACGGGTATGCAGGCATAGTCCCTTTTCCAATGATTTTTCCTAATATAGAATCTATTAACTCGGTTTTCTCGTCAATTTCCTTATAATACTCTATAATTTCCCTGTCCTTCATAGAAACCCACTTTTTGACCAATTCATATCGCAAAGATGGTTTAAGTTCGCGAATTCTAAAATAGATAAAATCTCCAACTAATTTTTCATTTTTGATATTTAAACAGAAAATGTCATCAACAATAAGAACACCCCGAGGATAATTTGACAAATCATTGATATGTTTTTCCTTATTTTTGGCAAGATGGAAATCGTCTAATACCGGAATTACTCGCTCTTTCTCAATCTCACTAATATCCATATTTTTCATGTCATATTGTTCCCGAAGAGAATTTATTATCTTATCCTCTATTTTTCCACGATAGCGATTTTTTTCGTCAGAGATATAAACCGGAATAAAATTCCTTCTCCGCAACTCTTTAAATATCATTTTACATAATGTAGTTTTACCCGATTGACTCTCCCCAGCTATGACAATTTTCGGGTAATTTAAGATATCTTTAAGTAGTTCTTCTGTATTTACCTTTTCTTCAGATTCTTTCAAATAATCGTATTTATCTAAATCAGGAGACACAAATATATCATCCAAAAAAACCTTCTTTTTGTGTGAATGGGCCATTGTAAACATCTCTGCGTTTCGTAAGAAATTTTCAAACTCTTCAGTTATCTTCAATTCTCTAATTTTCATTTCTTTTTCGATAACTTTCTTTACTCCTTCATAAACATCAACCCATGCTTCATCTCTATTCGGAAAAGAAGAAATAGGTTTCCCATCGGTCGGTAAAGCTAATAATTTAGATATATCTTCGTCATCCTCCCATTTGCAATGGGATAAAATAATTGGAATCACTTGAATTCCTTTTTTCTTTTGCAATTCTATCGCTTTTTTCTTTTCTTTTTTACAGTTTGGTGAATCAAAAAAATTAGCGGAAATAAACATGCAAATAATATCAGCATCTTCTAAATTATAATCGATTTTGCTTTGATAATCTTCACCAGGCAATATCTTCCTATCATACCATTCTTCAACTAAATCTTTATCTTTCAAGAGAGCAAGATGTTTTTTAAACTCCTCAATATAATTTTCGTCATGGTGGGAATAACTAATAAAAATCTTCAACCTTTTGTTCCTTTTCTCATTCCTTTCTTTCATACCTTCCTCCTTCCTACTTTGCTTTATTAATGTTCCTCATCACTCTTTGTAATCTTGTATATAACGATTGGTAAGTATCTGAAGTCGATGAAGGTAATTTGGGTAAGGACTGAAAACTCAAACCAGATACCCGCTTGTTATATGACGTGCTATGCTGATTATTTTCAATCTCACGGGCGATAAAACTAACTCTCATTTTCCAATTCCTCCCAAAATTGATTTATTATGTTGTATAGATTTGCTTTTGCCTGCTGGTAATTTTGTAATACTGTATCTGTAAAAGAACGATTATGAGCTATGCAGTTTCGCATGTCTTCTATAGGTTTTAAATTCTGTTTTATTGATGCAATCATGTCCTGATATTTTTCTTTTGTAATGCCTCTATTTTGAATATTTCTTTTCAGTTCATCATAATCATTTGAATTTATTATAAATTCCATTAGATCATTTTGACTAATCTTTTTTGGTTCGCTTAGATGCATATAATCACTAAACAATAAAAAGAAAAACTCATTTTCAAAGTGCCTCTCAAAATAGTCTTTATCTGGCTTATTATTTCCATTTAGAGGTTGAATTTTAACATCAATCTCTTTTAATAAATTGTGATAATCTCCTTTGTAAGTATCTATAAATATGAAAGAAATTATTTCTCTCAATTTCATCTCAATTTCAAAAATTTCTTCTGCATAACTTTTATGTTTTTCACTCATTGACTCATTAAAATATTTAAAAACAACTTCAATATTTTCGTCATCTTTAAGATGATCTCCAAACTCCCTTATGATTTCTCTATAGTCCTCACTGATATCTAAACTAAACCCCGCAATAAATCTGTTTTCTTCAAGGCTATGATTGTATTTTATTTCTATCCAATTGAAAATTTCCCAATTTTGTATATTTTCTGGTTTTTCTTCAACGGATACCTCTATAATTGTGGATTCATCTAAAGTTTGTTTCAGTAAATCCAAGAGATGTTTTTTTAAGTCTGATTTAACTGTATGAACTATTTGAAAATCAATCTTCATAGTCTCCACCATTTAAAATTATATTCTCAACTTCCTGCTTCGCTTTTTCTAAAATCTCTTTTGCTTCTTTTTGCAACTGCTCAGCTTTTTGCATTCTTCTTTTAACCTCTTCAGCGATTTTATTTTGAACTTCAAGAGGTGGGAGAGGGATTTTGAGGTTTAATAGATTAGCATTATTAATATAAAAAATTGTTGCCAAAGAGGCAATTCTTGGAAATTTGTATTTAAGATATATCTTTAAATTTAGTATAGAACTAATATAAAAAGGATTAACATTTTCTTTTAGTTCTAAAGAAGATATATTTTGATTTATTGCAATGGGAAAATCGAAAGTATTAACTGTAGATATTCCTATTGTTCCTGCAATGCATGTTATTAACTCGTTCTTTTTAGAGAAGGTTAATTTGTTTTCTAATTCTTTCCTTACATACTTAACGTTATCTAATAAAATTTTATTTTTTTCTAAATTACTATTTCTTAAAAATATAATTTCTTCATTTTTTGTAAAAGGATTCAGTTTTTGGTGAGGTGTTGTTCCTGTTTTAATATTCACTGTGATTTCTTTTAAATCTCTAGCTCCAAATTTTCCTTTTTCTATCGCTTTCTCAACTTCTTCAAACTTTGGCTGGTGGTAATAAGCATCTAACCTTTTCCCTTTAACATCATTAGCATAAACAACAAAAATCATCCGGTCTTTTAATTCTGGCATTTTTATGCCAAGTTCAGAAAGAACATAATCATCTATTGAGTCAAGAAGTTGTTGAGCTTCGCTTTCTTTCTGTTTTTTTAAGTTGTAAGCGTTGTCCATTATTTGGACGATATGGTTTTGGATTTCAAGAGGGGGAAGGGGAATTTTAATGTTTTTAACTGCCTCTTGTGATAAACTTCCCATTATTCCACCAATTTTATATTTATTAAACTGCCTCTGGCCAATAGAAGAATTAAGAATAATTTCAACGAATTTAGGATTTACTTCTTGGGTTAATTCTATCCTAAAAATTTCTGAACTAATTACATAATCATAATCTTTATCTAAACTTAGTGCAATTCCATAAGTCCCCTTTCTTGTTAATAATAAATCTCCTTTTTTAAGTTGGATATTTTTGTTAATTTCAAAAGAAGGATTTATTTTTTTTATATTGCTTAAATCAAATTCAAAAGGTTTAATGTTTGCTACCCTTAAATAAATGAATCCCCCTTCTGTAAATTTTCTATAGTCAAAACCATTAGTTATGCTTTTTATAATTTGTCCAAAAGAAACTAATTTTATCTGTGACAATCCCTTTTCAAACTCCCTAAACTCCGGCTTATAATAAAAAGGATCAATCCTTCCCTCAATTTCATTCTTATAAACAACAAAGCACTCCATAGTTAAACACCTTTATAATTTTCTGGGTTTTCTTGGAATTTTTTGTATTCTTCTAATATTTTGTCTAAATCATTCTGAGGATCTTTTCTACCTGTAGCGTCGTAGCCAATATGCTCGGCAATTGCCATAAATATTGGATAA
Organism: bacterium; assembly: GCA_021157805.1. Next base: position 2,963 of record JAGGVW010000277.1, on the reverse strand, counting down.
TTATCCAATTCTTCACCCTCTGCCTTTCTTCTTAAAAATACAAGAGAGGCTTTGACGCCTGCACCATAATGCGTAAATGCAAATTGTGGTAAAGATACAATTGCTAAAATTTGGCATCTTTCCATTATAAAATCTCTTACATATTGCAAAGATGAATTAGTTAAAATCCCATCTGGTAAAACTATACCAATTTGACCAGTCCCCTGCTTAACAAAATCTATTGCCCTCTCAATAAAAAGAATCTCTGTTTTCTGGCTTTTTCTTTCACTGTGTTTAGCTCCCAACTCATATTTATCTAAATAATCTTTTTCTGTCGCTTTAACCACTGCTCCAAATGGTGGGTTTGTAAGCACAATATCAAAATGGTCTTTTTTAAAGCCTTTATGAATTGCTTTAATTTTATCAAAATCCTCTAAAGCATCAGTACTTATGATATTTGTGTGACCATCGTCATGTATAATCATATTCATCTTACAAACTCTTGCAATCTGGTCATTTATTTCAATTCCGTATAGATTATGTTGTGCAAATCTATGCCAATGTTCCCACGCTTCTCTTTCATCATAATGTGCCTCTGTATATTCTCTTACATTATCCATTGAATTAAGCAGGAAGCCACCACTTCCTACAGCAGGGTCTAAAACAAGATCATCTTTTGTTGGATTAAGCATTTTAACCATGAATCTAATAATCTCACGAGGCGTAAAGAATTGCCCCATCTTTCCTTTAAAGAAATCAGTCATAAATGTTTCAAAAGCAACTCCCTTTGTATCAAGGTCTGTTGTGCTAAAGTTAATCCCCTGCAAGTGTTCCACTACACTGTAAACTATTTTAGGGTCTAATCGAATATCCTCTTTGAAAACTTCCGCATCCTTTTGCTTAGCCTCTTGATAAATTTCATTTATTCTTTTAAAAACTTCGTCTGCAGTTTCATGAGTCCCAATTTGAAATCTATATGGTTCTCCTTTAGGTGTATCTTTTTCATTTTTTAATTTACAGAACAATAGTTTTGAAACCTCATCAAAAGCAGTTGTCGGTGCCAATCTTCCTCCTTGCCACACAGTATTATGTGATTTTTGTAATGTTCTGATAAGTTCATCTTTTGAAACAGTTTTTATGTCGTTTTGAGGATCTCCTTTAATGAATCTATATTTAGGAGCTTTACCATATCTTTTTGGGATATCAGATATGACATTTTTTTCTCTTTCACTCGGTTTAAATCCTGCTACATCAAAAGCAGTTCTGGTTGTACCTGCAACCACAATTGCATATTTTGCCCTTAAGCTGTTAGCATTCCCAAAAACTTGCTCAATAGACTGTTTAAACTCATCATCTGAAATTCCATCTTTTTTACACTCAACAACTAAATATGGTTTTTTGAGTTCAACATCTTCATAAACTACTATATCCGCTCTATCTTCAGGAGTTCTTCTTGGCACAATTACCTCAAAGTCTATTCTCTCTTTTGGATACTGATAATCAAGCACCAATTCAGCAAAGTAAGCAGCTCTTACTTTCTCCTCAGGATTTCTAAAACTTGTTGAATAATCTCTTGAGCAATGATAAATTACTCTGGTTCTATCTTTATTAAATGAGATAATTCCTTCTCCTATTCCACGCTGGATGTTTTTCTCAAATATTGAATTTTTGTTATTTTCCATTTTATTCACCTCTGTTAAAGTTTTTTCACCCATTTCCTTTGGTTTTCATATAGCCACCTTTCATATAACGTTCCCAGCATATACGACGTTACCTGGGGACAATATCCCGAAGGGCAAGGATGTAAGCCCTGAGCGTATATGCTGTGTTACATGCTGTCGCTTTTTCATATTTTCATCTTCAGAAAATAAAAACCATTATCATTCATCCAATTGATATTTTGCGGACACCTTTTGAGTGATTATTTCAGAACCCCCGCCTTCTGTAATAATTTTAACTCCTTTTTTAACATACCAGAGTTTTTCATCGTTTAACAGCCCATAAATAATATATAACAAATAAAGTCAATAAGTCAAATCAACATCATTCCTTTTGTCCTAAATTTCGTTTTTTAATTTTACTCCATTCGTCTTTCAGTTTTACAGTTAGATTAAATACAATTTTTTCATCTTTTGTATCAGGGTCAACACAGAAATATCCAGTTCTTTCAAACTGGTATCTTTCTCCAACTTTTATATTTTTAAGGTTTATTTCAGCAGGACAGTTTTTTAAAATTTTCAGTGAATTTTTATTAAAATAATCAAGAAATGTTTTTCCTTCTTCTATTTCATTCATATTTTCTTTTGTAAAAAGATGGTCATAAAGTCGGACTTCCACAGGGATATTTTCTGAAGCAGAAACCCAGTGTAATGTTGCTTTAACTTTCCTCCCATCAGGAGCATTGCCACCTTTTGTTTGTGGGTCATAAGTGCAATGGATTTCTTTTATTTCCCCTTTTTCATCCTTTATAACTTTTTCACATTTTATAAAATAAGCATATCTCAATCTAACTTCTCTTCCTGGGGAAAGGCGATAAAACTTTGGAACTGGCCTTTCCATAAAATCATCTTTTTCAATGTAAATTTCTTTTGTAAAAGGGACTTTCCTTGTCCCTGCTTTCTCATCTTCTGGGTTATTTATTGCATCAAGATATTCAACTTTACCTTCAGGGAAATTTGTTATTACAATTTTTACTGGATTTAATACAACCATAACTCTATTGCATATCTTATTCAGATGTTCTCTAACAAAATGCTGAAGAAGTTCAATATTAACAAGTGATTCTGTCTTTGATATGCCTATTGCTTTACAGAAATTTTTAATACTCTCTGGTGTATACCCTCTTCTTCTCATACCTGAAATCGTTGGCATCCTTGGGTCATCCCAACCACTTACATATTTTTTCTCAACAAGTTCAGTCAATTTCCTTTTACTCAAAATTGTATATGTTAAATTTAAAGGTGCAAATTCAATCTGTCTTGGAT
>JAGGVW010000129.1 GCA_021157805.1 bacterium | reverse complement strand
CAAAGAAACAATTGTTTTACCCTGGGTTGAGAATTTTGAAAAAATATTTAAGAAGAAATATGGTTATAACATACTTGAAAAAATAGAATATCTTGTTGAAGAAAAAAATGGTTTTGAAAAAGTAAGATATGATTTCTATCGTCTTTTAACAGAACTTTTTGTTGAAAATTTCAGTAAACAGGCTGGTAAGTGGTGTGAAGAGAATAAAATATCTTTAACAGGTCATTATCTTGCTGAAGATACTCTTGAACGTCAGATAGCGGTTGTTGGAGATGCTATGGCTCATTATGAATATATGCAATGGCCTGGAGTTGACCACCTTGGAAGAAATATCAGATTTCCTTTAACTTTAAAACAGTGCAGTTCAGTGGGTAATCAATTGAATAAAAAAAGAGTCCTTTCAGAACTTTATGGATGTTCAGGGCAGAATTTTACTTTTTATGAGAGGAAATGGCTTGGTGATTGGCATCTTGCTCTTGGAATAAACTTTTTCTGCCCTCATTTATATCTTTATTCTCTCAGAGGATGCAGAAAAAGAGATTATCCACCAACAATTTCTCATCACCAGCCATACTGGAAATTCAATCATTTAATAGAAAATTACTTTGCAAGATTAAATTATGCATTAAGTTTAGGGAAATTCAAAGCAAACATTCTTGTAATTCATCCTGTTGAAAGTGGCTGGACATTATTCAAATCAGAAAAAATAAAAAAACTTGATGAATTTCTTGCAACTTTAACTGAAAAATTGCTTGAAAGGAAATTTGAATATGAATTTGGAAATGAAGGAATAATTGAAAAATATGGGAAAGTTGCTGGAAATAAATTCAGGATAGGAAAGGGGGAATATGATATTGTTATAATACCTTATGCAACAACTTTAAGAAAAAAGACAGTTGAGTTGCTTGAAAAGTTTAAAGGGAAAATCTTTGCATATTCAAAGTTTCCTTATTTAATAGAAGGAAAATTAGATGAAAAAATAAAGGGATTAAAGAATAAATGTATTTTATATAAAAATCACAAACAACTTATTGATTTGCTTGAAAAAAATATTAAAAAGGAAGTTGAAATTTTAAGTACTGATGGGAAAGATGTATCTTCAATATATCTCCATAGAAGACAGATAAAAAATTCAGAAATTCTATTTTTTGCCAATACATCTATTAAAGAAAAATTCAATGTAAAAGTAAAATTGAACTTTAAAGGAAGTGTCTTAAAATTAAATCCATTTGATGGCAGTTTTAATAAATTACCTGTTGAAGAAAATAAAAATGGAATAGAATTTTACCTTAATTTTCCACCAGCTGGTTCAAACCTTATACTTGTAGAAAAAAACAAAAAGTCAACTTTCAAAAAAGAAAAGAGAAAAGAGAAAAAAATAGAAGAAAAAAGATTAACTAACTGGGATATAAAACTGAATGATGAAAATGTTCTTGTGCTTGACCATTGTAGATATAAAACAAAAGATATGAAATCGTGGTCTAAAAAGACATATATACTGACTCTTCAGGAAAATCTTGAGAAAAAAGGTTATGAGGGAAAAGTTGAACTTCTCTTTGACTTCAGAATTGATGACTTACCTGAAAACTTAAATCTTGTTGTTGAAGATGGAGACAGATATAAAATAAAAGTAAATGGAAAACCAATATCTTCAATTCCTTCTAACTGGTGGATAGATAAGTGCTTCAAAGTTATTCCATTAAGAAATTATAAAAAAGGGAAAAACGAAATTTATCTTTCAATAAACTTCAAACAACCAAAAAAGAAAGATGCACTCATTTATAAAGAAAATGGTGTTGAACTTGAAACAATATACATAAAAGGGAAATTTTCTCTTGGTATAAAAAAGACAGAATTTAAGAGTGGTGGATATTTCCAGGATGGTTTTACTATTAAAAAACAAAATAAATTAAAAGAAGATGATATAAACATTCAGGGGTATCCTTTTTACACAGGAAGTTTTAAAGCAAAGAAAGAAATTGAAATTGATAGAATAAAAAACAGATACTTTTTGAAATTTGATGATTTTAAAAGTATAGTGGCAGAAGTGAAAGTGAATTCTAAATCTGCTGGTTGTATTTATCTTCCACCTTTTGAAATAGAAATAACTGAACTTCTTAAAAAAGGTAAAAATACTATTGAGATTGATTTTTATACAAGTTTGAGAAATCTTTTAGGACCTCATCATTTAAAAAATCCAAATCCAGAGTTTGTTGGTCCGAACTCTTTTGTTAAAAGCAAAGGAGATTTGTGGTATGAGACAGGATGGAGGAGATTATATTCAACTTTACCAGCAGGAATTGGTAGAATTAAAATTGTGGAGGAAAAATGAAAAAGATAACTTTACTTGATGGTGCTATGGGAACATACCTTGAAAAAAAAGGATATAAAGGAATAACTCCGGAACTTGCCTGTGTTGAAAGTCCAGATTTAATTGAGCAAATACATAGAGAGTATGTTGAAAGTGGAGCGGAAATAATACTAACAAATACTTTCGGAGCGAATAGATACCGATTGGAAAAGAAAAATATTGCTGATAAGTTTGAATTGATAAACAAAAAAGCGATTGAAATTGCAGAAAAAGTTAAAAGGGAGAAAAATATTCAGATTGCAGGAGATATTGGACCAAGTGGAGAATTGCTTTATCCTTATGGAACAATGAAAGAAAAAGATTGCGAGGAATTATTTCTAAATCAGGGGAAATTTTATTTAGAGGAAGTTGACATAATTGTTCTTGAAACATTTACTGACCTGTCTGAACTTAAAATTGCCTATTCAAGTTTAAAAAAAATTTCTTCCGTTCCTGTTGTTCCCTGTCTTTCTTTTCAGATTGGAAAAGAATACAGAACAATGATGGGAAATAGAATTGAGGACTATATTGATTGGGCAGAAAAAGAAAATGTAGAATTTATTGGAACAAATTGTGGAGTTGGTTCAAAGCAGATGAAAGAAATTGTAGAAAAAATTAGCAGGTTAACAGATAAACAATTATGGGTAAAACCAAACGCAGGAATACCTCAACTTTTAAATAATAAAGTTATATATCCAGAAAGCAAAGAAGAATTTGTTGAAAATTGTATTTATATGTGTGAAAACTTTAATGTAAAGTTTATTGGTGGTTGTTGTGGAACAGAGCCATCCTATATAAAACTTCTCAGAGAAAAACTTTATGAAAATAGTTGAAGTTATATTTGATATCCCTGTTTGTAAAAAATTTGAATATGTTGTTGATGGTGAAATTTCTCCTTTTGTCAGGATTCTTGTCCCATTTGGTAAAACAAAAAGAATTGGATTTGTTGTTAATGTTAAAGAAGGGAAAGGCAATTATGAAAACCTGAAAAGTGTAATTAAAATATATGATAAAAACCCTTTAATAAATTCCCATCTTTTTTCTCTTTCTGAATTCATTTCAGAAAAATTTATATCATCAGTAGGACAGGCAGTTTTTTCAATAATAGGAACTCTTCCATTAAAAATGCCATCTTTTAAGATAAAAGAAATTTCAGAAAAAAAGGAAATGTCTGAAAAAAAAGTTGTTGTTTTTAAAAAAGAGAAAGAGAAGGAAAAATT
>JAGGVW010000138.1 GCA_021157805.1 bacterium | reverse complement strand
GTAAAGGGATAATAAATGCAGTAAAAGAACACAATATTAGAAATTCCGAAGAAGAAAACAATTGTTATACCGATGTATTATGATGTGTGGTTGGATAATGGGATTGTGACACTTTATAGTATATTAAAAGAATCAGAAAATAATAGTTTTAATGTTGAACTAAGTCCTGATTGTTTGAGGATAAATATAAATGATTTTTCTAAGTTTAAAGATACTGTTGCTAACGCTATTAAAAATAGAAGGTCAAATCTTATTGTGATAGAAAAAGATAAAAAATTTAAAGAAAAAAAGGAAATAAAAAAAGATTATATCCTTATCCAGGAAGAAACTAAGGACAAAAGTGTTAGCCCATGGGGAGTTGTTTTTAAGGAAGGGATCTACAACGAAAAAACTGTTAATGATGTAATAGAGAAAATATTTGATCTGATTGCTGAAGAAGGACATGCTGCATGTATTATTTGTGGAAGATCGTTTTCTAAATCGATAAAAAAGCTCCAACAGGCTTCTTACCCACTAGTTACAAAAATTAAAAGCCTTAGTGGAGTCAGAAGTTATAAAGATGGAAAATTTTACTCTTTAAAAGAGTATTTTGATAATTTTTGTCCAATGTGTTATCTTGTCGGGATCATTGAATGGACTGATAAAGGAATAATTTACCGTACAATGCCTGGAGAGAAATCAATTCTTTTTTTACCCCAGTCGGATAATTTATTAGAATTACGGAGATTTAAAGAGACATATCACCCACTCTTGAATACTAATCATCGGTATCATAATATAAAAGTTAAGCGGGAAAGTGAAGAGACAGAAAATACATATGGATCTTTTAGCACTCTACTTTGTTTTTATGAGAAATTTTTTTCATATACCAAAAGAAATGATAAAGTAAGAAATTCTTGGGCAATGATAGATATTCCATTTGGCCCCGTTAAAAATATCAAACTTAACAATATAGAGATTTCCAGCTCTATTTTGCAGATTATTAAAAAACTCTCTGAAGAAAAAATAAATATTTACAAAGAAATCATTGAATCATTTTTATTTTTTAATGATAATCCAAAGAGTGCACCTATAAATTGGGAGTTGACAGGAGAAATCAGAGAAAATATCTCTGAGGCTATTTTAACAGATAATTTCTGTTTTTTTGCAAAAAATCTTCTTCCAAGAAAAGGAGGACATGTAGGAGTATATCTAAGAGATGTTATGCAAAAAGATGTAAAAAAAAATTTAGAGGAGTTAATTTATCTTTGGAGGTTGAAAAATATGGGATTAAATGAGAAACAATTAGAGACTATTAAATCAGCCGGAAGAACTATTGCTGCCGCTTCAAAAAGCCATAGGAGCCTTTTATATAAGCTTGATAAAGTAAAAGATAAAACAGATTTATTGGATGCACTGAGACAAATCAGCCGAAGAATTGCTGGATTAAAACCCGAAGAAAAGAAAAAATACAAAGGATTTATCTATTCTCCTGCTTTGGAGGATATTGTGTCGCTGATAGAACAACATGAAAGGGATGAAAAATTTATTGAAGATCTAAAAAATATTTTAATAATCTTTTCATGTGTGGAATTTTCTAGAATAGAGTACCTTGAAGAAAAAAAAGAAGGTGAGGAAAATGAATGAAATAAAAGGATTAAATATTGTGTGGCTTTCAGAAACAGATTTGACGAATCTAAATGCAGGAGAAGGCGAAAGTAACTACATAGATGTAAAGAAATTCAAGAGAGATAATATTGAATATCCCTATGTAAGTGGACAGGCGATGAGATTTTATCTTAAAGAGGCAATTAGAAGGAACTTGGATGAAAATGAATATATGTGCGTTCCTAATGATCGTGGAGAAACTTGTGGAGATATAGAAAGATGCATTATGTGCGATCTTTTTGGTTTCATGACAACTATTAAAGGAAAAGGTGCAAAAACAAGAGTTTCCCCCGTTAAGGTATCACCGGCAATAGGTTTGTTGCCCTTTGATGAGAATGCAAATCTGGATTTTCTTACAAGACGTCATAGAGTCTCTGAAGGCAAAAAGGCAGAAGGTGATATTGTTAATGTTGAGATAGGTACGAATATCTATAAAGCAGGAATCTCTATTGATGTAATACGTGTAGGAAGCGATGAAAAAATAGATGAGAAAAAAAGGAGTATTTTTATAGAGCCTAAAATAAATGAATCTGAGAAAAATAAAAGAGTAAAGAAAATTATTGAAGCAATTAGATATATAGCGGATTACTCAAAGCAGGCGAGATTATTAACAGATTTTTCACCGGATATAATTGCAATCTCCTTTCAAAATAGATACTCTCATAGACTCCAAAAGCTTTTTGAACTTAACAGTGAAAAAGAAATTAATATCCAACGACTTAAAGAAATAATAGATGATGTCTCCGAGTACAGTGAAGAAATACTTGTTGGTATGATTTCTGGCATAATCAAAAATGAGAACGAAGTTAAAAAAGCACTGAAAGAAAAAAATATAGAAGTAAAAACTCCAAATGAAGTGATTAATGAGGCTGTAAATCTGGTGGAATGATGTTTGGATTGAAATTCAAACTCGAAGGACTATATTTCACTACCTTTAGGAATCCAACTTCGACAAGTCTTATAATGAGTTATCCAATTCCACCCTACACGACAATCAGAGGATTGATATCGAATGCTTTGGGACTGGAGAGGGACGATCTTTCTGTTCAGGAATGGATAAAAATAGGCATAAAACCGATCAATATTTCGGATAAATCAAGAGAAATGGCAAAGATTCTAAAACTAAAAGGGACTGGAGAAAAATATGAAAAAATTTTTCCATCTTCACCAATATTCCGAGAATATCTTGTTTCGCCCGTATATGAAATTTATATATACGGAAATGAGGATAAAATAGAAAAGATTTACGATGCTTTACTCCAACCTATGAGACCATTATACATAGGATCTTCAGACGATCTCGTTGATATCGAAGTTGGAGAGATTACGGAGATTAAAGAAATTAGTGCAAAAAAAATCTATAGCGTAGTTGAAGGAATTCACGAAAGTTGCTATATAGAAAGAATTCCTTATAAATTTATCAGAAATGGCAAAAACTTTTCACTTGTATATAAAACAATATCGATACCTAAGGGAGGAATTCTAAATCTGGATAAAGAAATTAAATGCTGGAGATTTGGTGAGGAAAACATATGGATGGTATAATGAACATCGATGAAAATATAGGAATCGATGATTTACTTGGTATATTAGAAATAACGCCAGATGATTCTGCAAATCTACAGGATGGGGAAGATATTTATTATTTTTATTCTTTTTCTAATCTAAGTGATGAAACAAAAGAAATTTTATTAGAGATAGGATTTAAAGAATTTAAAGAAAACATTTTTTTCATCGAAACAGACACTATAAGAATTAATCTGATTTTAGATCATTTAATACCCGTCTATCAAAAAAATGAAATTGAAAAATGGGATAGGATTATAAATAAAATGGCGAGAATACACGAAAGGAAACATGTTTTTCATCCTACTTTTAGACAGATAATGATAAGTGTTACATGGAAAGGTAAGTTAACTCAAAATGAAGATGAATTTAAGAGTTTTATTATGGATCTATGTCTATTATTTAGAGAAAGTTGTAAAAAAGGTAATAGATTTACTATAAGTGAAAAGTGCCGATCTCATAATTTCTGGAAAATTATTGGAGATCTTCGGAATTACTATTATTCTCACGATGCGGAGCATTGGGGTGAACAGAGATATAATGAAGCTATTAAAAAAGCAAATTTAGCATTTAAGGATTTATTTCCTGACCACTATCCAGATGAGAAACCTGTATCATATATAAATGCACAATCCAAACTTTTAGATAAATGTTTAGATTTTTTGGATTTGCTTATAGGTGAAGTTTAGATGGTGCCTTTAGCAAAAGCTGTGTCATATAACAACACTCTATACTTCCAAACACTTAAAGGTCATACTATTGATTCTCTTAAGATCCTCAAAGCCTACATAGAAACAAATTATGACGTAATAGATCAATTTTGTAGTAGATGGGGACTAAATAAAGAATCCTTTTTAAAAAGCCTTTTTATTACAATTTATCTTCATGATATTGGAAAATTAACAAAACAGTTTCAAGAAAATATTAGATCTGGTAGATCATCCCAAAAGTACCCACATGCCCTTTATAGTCAGTTTATTTTAAATGAAATTGATTTTCCAAGTTTACTTGATGTGTCTGTTGAAAAGACAGCAATATTGGGACATCATACTCAGCTACACTCTCAATTATATGCAGAATATGAAGGACTAAACAAGCCGTCTTTTCTTGAAAAAAATATAGGTGTATTTGTTAAAGACTCAAAAACAATTTATTCTGAATTAGAATTTCATAAGTGGTTTTCCTTTGGTGGATTAAACATTAATTCACTACCGGAAACAAGAAAATTTTGGGGTATATTAGGAGATTATCGTAATGAGTTAATAATAGGGACATCTTTATTTGAAGACAAAGAGAAGTTGAAATCGATTTTTTGTTATATATTTTCTATTCTTAAAATATGTGATGATTATTCAAGCGCTGAATTTTCAGATTTCATACATAAGTATAATGGTAACACTCATGAGTTTGATTCCGTTATAAAAGATCCTTCAAAATATGTTCTGAGATTATGTATAAAAAATCCGTATGAGATAGTTCTAAAGAAAAATACTCCCTACGAATATCAGAGAGACGAACCTAATAAACTTTGTGGAGATGTTCCTTTTTACTGTATGCTTTTTGCTCCCTGCGGTAGGGGAAAAACTGAAACTGCTCTTATCTGGGCATTAAAGGCTATGAAGAAATATAATAGAAATAAAATTATTTTCGCCATGCCCACCCAAGTTACCAGCAACGCTATGTGGGAAAGATTTTGCGAGATATTTGGACAAGGAAAAACAAGAGAAGAAAGGGTTGAATCAGGAAAAAAGTATGTAGGTTTATTTCACGGAAAAAGTTTTATAAAACTGAAAAGTGAAAAAGAAAGACAAAAAGAAGAGGAAGATGATTTAACTACAGAAGATTTAGAAGAAATTAAAGGAGAAAATTTTAAGGGAAATATATTTTTCAAACCTATAACTGTTACTACTATTGATCATTTAATATATTCTTTTGTTCATGGTTTTTCACAAGCAGATTTTGCATTAGGTAATCTTCAGAATGCTGTTATAGTGTTCGATGAGGTGCATTACTATGAAAAAAATACTTTAGAACACATAATAACACTCTTAGAATTACTTAAAAAAATGAGGATACCTCATCTACTTATGAGTGGTACACTTCCAGAGTTTTTTATTCATACTGTTAAAGAGATAAACAGCGAATATAGTGGTCCTTATAAGGACAATGAAGGACTTAACTTTGAACCCTTCAAGATCGTGTTCTCAGATAAAAAATTGGTAGAAAAGAGATGGATCAATAAAGGAATTATTGAGGAGATAGTTAAAAACTATAATAAAGGATTGATTCAGTTTATAATCTTGAATACTATAGAAAGAAGTAAAATAATTTATGAAACTCTAATTAAACAATTACCACAATGCAAAAAACAAAATAAAATAATGCTTTATCACTCTCAGTTTACCTTTAAAGATCGTGAGAAAAAGGAAAGAAATATTATAGAAGTACTGAAAAAAGGAATTAGGCCTTTTATTCTTGTGGCCACTCAAGTGATTGAGATAAGTCTTGATATCTCATGTGATGTAATGTATACGGAACTGGCTCCAGGGGATGCCCTTGGTCAACGTGGGGGTAGACTCAATAGAAAAGGACATTTATGGGTTTCGAACGGGCTTGAACATTGCATGAAAGTTTTTTTGCCTGAAGAAATTGATGGGGACAGTCCTAAGAAGAGACCCTATGATATAGAGATCCTTAAAAAAACGATGAGAATTATAAAAGATGAACCTTATTCTTATTTGAAATTGAAAAATGTTTGTGACAACATATATAAGAACTACAAATTAAGTGTCCCAACTAATTTAAGAAATATATTCAGAGAGTGTTCTATTTTTGGATATTCTCCTTATAATATAAATTTTGGCAATGAAGAAGAGGGGAGAATGATCCAATTGAGGATTGAGGAGATTCCACATTTTGACGTGATCCCTTGGGATTATTATGCTGGAGAGGAAAATAATTTAACTGTGGAAAATCAAGTAAAAATTCCAATTTGGTGGTATAAAATCGATGAAAAGAAACATGGAACAGCAAAATATTTTACCAAGATCCCCAAAAAAATTGGAAAAAGAGAAAAATATTACTGGGTAACGACAATTCCGTATTCTGAGGAGAAAGGATTTGATTTTAAGGTGTCTTTTGACTATTCCGAGGTAGATAATTTCCCCTCTCGCATAATCTAATCTTTTTTATAAATATTTTTCCTGTGTCCTATTTTGGTGACTTCTATTCTTTTTTCTTTTAGATTTATATCCGCAATAACTCTATAATCTCCCACTCGTAACCT
>JAGGVW010000250.1 GCA_021157805.1 bacterium | reverse complement strand
GAGATATTCTTACAAGTCGATGAACACCATTTTCACCTTTAAGGTATCCATAGGCATATTGTCCTGAAATTATACCTGTTATTCTTTTTATTCCTGCCTCTTCACCAGGAAGGAAATCAACAATTTTGACATTAAATCCATTCCTTGAAGCCCATTTGCTATACATTCTCCATAACATACTTACCCAGTCACATGCTTCAGTTCCTCCTGCTCCTGCGTGTAAAGTGATAATTGCATTCTTTTTATCAGTTTCATCTTTCCACATAAATCTTATTTTTAGAGAAGGAATTTCTTTTTCCAGTTTTTCAATTATCTTTTTCGCTTCATTTTCAAGTTCTCTATCAGGATTGGTTTCAAGAAGTTCAAAAATTGTTTCAAGTTCAGAAAATTTATTTTCTATTTCTTTTATTTTCTCAACATCAGTGCTTAATATATTCCATTTCTCAAATTTTTCCTTATCTTCTTTTGGATGCCAGAATCCTTTCTTTTCTCTTTCCTTTTCAAGCAATTTAAATTCTTCTTCTTTCTTTTTCAAGTTATATTTATTACATAAGTTTTCCCATTTTTCTTTTAATTTTTCATACAATTCTTTTAACTGTCCAGGTTCAACACTCATATTTTTCTCTCCAGTTTATTCCAGATAACCTCCTCTAATTCTTTAATACCTTCTCCAGTTAAAGACGAAATAAAATAAACTTCTTTGAAATTTTCTTTTAAAATTTTAATGTTCTCTCTTGCTGTTTCAATGTCTATCTTATTGCCAACAATTATCTCTTCTTTTTCAGCAAGTTTTTCACTATATCTTTTCAGTTCTTCTCTCAGTTTATAATATCTTTCAACAATATTAGATTGAGAAAGGTCAATAAGGTGGAGTAAAACTTTTGTTCTCTCTATATGTTTTAAAAATTTTATTCCAAGTCCTTTCCCATCTGATGCACCTTCAATAATTCCTGGTATATCCGCAACTACAAAACTTCTGAAGTTAGTAAGTTTTACAACTCCCAAATTGGGAATTAAAGTAGTAAAAGGATAATGGGCAATTTTTACTCTCGCATTTGAAATTTTTGATATCAATGTTGACTTTCCAGCGTTTGGATATCCTACAATTCCAACATCTGCAATAAGTTTTAACTCCAGTTTTAATTCTCTCTCTTCACCCTGCTCTCCTTTTGTTGCAATTCTTGGGGCCTGATTTGTTGATGATTTAAAATTTGTATTTCCTTTTCCTCCTTTTCCTCCTTTTGCTACAACAATTCTTTCTCCATCTTTAAGTATTTCACCAATTATTTTTTCTTCATTGTTTTCTATTTCTTTTATAACTGTTCCACAGGGAACAAAAACATCAAGATTTTTCCCATCTTTTCCCTTTTTGTTATTTCCACTTCCTGGTTTTCCATTTTCTGCTTTTAAAAACTGTTGATAATAAAAATCAATAAGTGTTCTCATATTTTTATTTCCAATGAAAATTATATCTCCGCCTTTCCCCCCATCTCCTCCAGAGGGTCCACCTTTTGGAACTCCTTTTTCTCTTCTGAAAGCAACACAACCATCCCCCCCTCTTCCTGCTTTTACCTTTATTTTTACTTCATCAATGAAATTTTTCACTTCTTCTTATTTTCTTTTAAGTCCTCTTCAGTTATAAAGCCAAGATTTTTAATAAATCTTTTTGTAATTGTTTTGGGTATTTCCCGAACCTTCTCACAAATTTTTATAAAGTCGGAATGGTCTGATTTTTTTGCTTCTTCCTTTATTTCTTCAAAAATTTTTTTTGCATTTTTTGAAAAATATCTCATACTTCCATAACCAAAATTTAATATTTCCCTTATTAAGCAATTTCCACTCATTGTCCTCCTCCTTTTTATTTTGTTTTACCTTTTCCCTATCTCTATTATACCATATTAAGGAAGAGATATGAATTTAAAAAGGATGGAATTACTTATAATTTCAATAAGTCCCATAAGTTTTTGAATGTAATTGCCTGTATATCTTTTTCAGAAATATCTGCAGATTTAATTTTCATCACTG
Organism: bacterium; assembly: GCA_021157805.1. Next base: position 10,395 of record JAGGVW010000250.1, on the reverse strand, counting down.
CAGAGCGGGTATATAAAAATGGGGTATGACTACCAAAAAGAACCCTCCTTGCAGGAATTTCCTTTAACAAGGTAACAATGGTATCCAGACATTCTACAAAAGATATATCTACATAAATATTTTCTGTCTCTTTGACTAATAAAATTGCCTCTGAAAAATATGGACACAGGCAGATAACTGGAACTTGAGGAAAATGGTTAGCCAGTTTAATAATTTCTTCTATTTTTACCCCTTTAATTTTAAGGAGTGGATATTGGTTTCTTTCATCTTCTAACCGTATCTGAATTATCAAAGGTATTTTCCTTTCTGTGAGTTCCTTCATCATCTCATTAACAGATTCTGACAAGAGAGAGTAATTATGATAATTTGGCAAAATCTTAATGGTTTTGATTTTTTTATAAGCAACATATTCTTTAAAAAGTTCTTTCCAGTTAGAAAGAAAAGGGTTAATAACAGGTATCGGAATAAGGGAAGGAAATATCTTTAATTTTTTAAAAAGGATTTTATTGTAAACATCAGGGTCCGGATAAAACACAGATTCAATTGGAGAGACAAAAGCTATAGAAATCCCTTCTTTCTTTAAATGTCTCGCTAATTTCTCAGGCGTATCAAACAAAAATTTCTGAAATGGCCAGTTCCCAAAAGAAACATTAATATCAATTAACATTTTTCTTTAGTTTTTGAATAATGAAATTCTTTATCCCATCCCTCATAACAACTGAAGTTTCTCTTTGGACATTTGTTCAATGGTAGCATTTTTTCCGATTTAGTTTCAAGGTCATAAATAAGCAGTTTAAGTCTTTTTCTTCTTTCCTGTTGATTAAGAAAAAGATGAAATTCAACCATATTGAGTGGACCTTCTTTACCTAAGTATGCCCCAAGAGCATAATATCTTAAGTCCATCCATATCCATTGGTTCAGTCCATTATCAAATATTTCGGTTGTGCCATGCATTTCGCCCAATTGAATTCTACATTTATTGGATGTAGAATGAATCTGCTCTGTATGGATCCTGCGAGCAGAAATTCCAAGGCAGTTACAAGCGCAAACAAAGATAGATGCAAATTGACTACAAAAACCTTTATCTTTTCCTGTAACCATTCGTTCATATTGTTCAAAAGGTGAAAGTTTCGTCATTTCATCGGATGGCATACCGTCATGTGGCCAAAGGTCATCCATTAAAGATTTAGCCAATACCTTAGCTTTTTGGTATTCCGAATTAATTCCTCTAATTAAATTACCCCATTTTCTCAAAGCATATTTTTTTTCTTCTTCTGTCGGTATGTAAGATATCCAATCTTCCACTGAACTGGAAAGAAAATTTAATGGTGGACTACTTTCCACTATAATAATGTTGGGGCAATTTTTCATACGGTGTGCTTCATAAAATTTTTTTGGATAATACTTAAATTTAATGGTATAGGAATTTGAACTCTTTTTTCCTTTAGACACTGTTTTTACTACTACAGTTGTCTCCTGATGGAATGCATTATCTTCAAAATTTACTGTAATATCACAAGTGGAAGATTTGCGAAATTTCTTTCCATTTACGGAATAAAGAAAATAGGAAAAATTCTGCATATTTGCTTGCAAAATAAGTTTAACTCCAATTTCATCACCAGGAAGTTCTTCTATAGATTTTATAGATATTTCCTCTCGTCCATAATAGATATCCCAATAATATTTCCTAAAATTTGTCTTTATCACTTCTACCATATTTCACCTCCAGTATAAGTTTTATAAAGTTTTATAAGTTTCAGGGATAAAAAATACCCTATCATTTTTTTGAATCAGTTGCTCCTTACCTCTATCTATGAAAGAGAATGTATCTAAATACATTTTCAGTCTATTACCATTCTTCCTAACCCTAATTACTCTGTAAACCCATGGTTTATTACTCCATTTTAATAGAGATGGTAATTTAGAAGGAAAACCAATTCCTTCAACGATAATACTTTTTTCTTCTTCTTCATTTATTGATACTACTTTACCTTCTTTTATAGAATCTAATTCAATTACAGTATCATCTCTTCCCAATAATTTCCCACAGGATAATGAAATTGCCTTAATTTGATTGTTTTTTTCTAAAATAACACCAGCAATACCAAGGAAAGTATAATAATGTTGGTTATAGATAAAAAGGTGCTTTTTCCTGCATTTGGAGTCATAAAAGACAAAATACTTTTTCTTACCCAAAGTAATGCATAAGGCAACAATTCCATCCTTATCACTTAGAGATTCAATTGTGTATTGGGGAACTGAACCGCAATATGGAAATATTACTGAAACAAACTGACTATTTTTATTCCCTTTTTCCCTAACAATAAGATGTGGGTCGCATGGAATAAGTTTATTACTACCTTCTGCTTGACCTTTACCTGTAATTATAGTTCGTTTCACTCCTCCATTGTTCAACATATGCAAAACTATTCCTGTATTCTCCTTATCTCCTATCCACCAATAAGCAGTAAAATCTCCCTGTGTATCTGCTGATTTTATATCATACATAAAACGACTATCTATAAACAATGGAGTTTTTTTAACTTTTTTAAGTTTTGTTCCATCTTTAAATTTAATCTTAAAGTTTTTCCCTTCTATATCTGACTGGGCATGAAACTGGTAATCACGAATATTTCCTCCAGTAACATTAAAAATATCTACTATGAATGGATATTCCGGATCTTTTATAAGAAATATTGCTCTTCTGTATAAAGTTGCAAGGCAAGGATATACTTTTTCATTAGAACCATCAACTATTCCTAAAAGTTTATTATCCTGGTAAGTATGGAGTTCCCCTGCGTATTGTTGTAAAGGTTTGTCAAATCCGTATGTTGTTTGATTTTTACCATCAATAAGGACCACATTCTGGGCTGCTGTATTCATTATCCAATCAGAAACTTTGCCTGTTTTGTCTTCCCAGGTATAAGGATAACCTTTATTTATTGTTAATTCGTATCCGTAAGCAATAATATTTAATGCCAATTGGTCATGATGGCTGTGTGTCTCGCCATCTACTCCATAATTTAGTATTGCATGAACCTGTTTTATTCCTTTATGAGATGTTCTCAGTATTGCAAGACCTGTATCTGTAAATAGGGTTGATCTTTGAGGTCTGAAAGAAGAACTTTTCACAACCTTTTCTATTTCAGGAATCCGGAGAATCAACTCAATCGCTTCAGAAATCTTGTTATTATTTAAACCAGCAATTAGATTTTTTATAAAATTATCTTTATTTTCAATACTATGTGCTAAGTACGGATACCTTGGAAGTATAGTTGCAAGAGACTGAACAGGGCTTTTATCAATAGATGGGTCTATCTTTTCTCTTACTATTCGCTGGTCTCCTATTCCTGGAATTCTGCCATTACATATTATTCCCTGTGAATAATTTGCCATATGTTCCAAAATAATAGTTTTATCATTAAAAAGGTCAATAGGCTCTTTAAATCTTTTCCCATCACAGTAACCATTAACTACAGAATCTACTTTTCCAAAAGAACCCAATTTACCAAAATGATAACCAAGAGAATTATACCAGAATCTACCATCATTATAGCAGAATTTACGCATTAGTTCCCTAAATCCTGATTTTCCTTCCAATGCCTCATAAACAATATCAGGATTTTCAAGTATTCTACCAATAAGTGCCATCTGAGCAGCATGGTGGATTATCCAGTCAGAACCAAGACAGGTTCTCCTTGTGCGTAAAAGCCATTCATACATATATCCAAAAAGATTTATTGCAATATTACGCCGTATATCTTCCCAGGTAATTTTTCCATCTCCATCCAAATCTTTGTGACCTTTTCTTTTGAAAAATTTTATCAACTCCTTATCTTTTGGAAGATAGTCAAAAACAATATCATAGGCATAACAGGACTCATCAACAATATCTTCTTCTCCAGCAGTTGTCCAGCTAATATGTGGCATATAACTTTCATTACCTATATCAATCATCCCATCATATGTCGGATATAATTGTGCAACCCTGTTTAAGATTAAAAGAGCCTTATGTGCATATCTCGTATCCCCGGTAATTGCATAAACAGTAACAAGTGTTCCAACAGCACTTTTAGGATGGAAATAACCTTTTATAGTAATTGCTCTATGTGAGGCAAACAAAAGATATAATTTGTATGTTCTATAGGAAGCAACAAAATAATATTTATATCCGGCACCAGGCAGCCCTTCAGGAACTTTCCAGCCAGAATCATCATCTATTATTTTAAATCTTTTTCCCTGATATTCTATTTCTTCACCAGGACCAAACCATCTACCACAGGATACACATCTCCATTTATTTGGTGTTTCAAGACTTGTAGCCAATACCTCCTTGGTAGATAACACATTCCCTGTTCCACATATAGGACAACCAAAAGCATAACATGGACAGTATGCTCTTGGATTTTCTGGGGGAATAAAATTGTAAATTTCTTCATCACTTTTTGATACCCAGTAATCTGCATCCTTTTTTATTTTCTCAAAAGCATCCTTCGCCCATGGGTATTTTTTGATATACTTCTTTATTTGAATAAAATCTTTTCTGGAAAACATTCCTGTATAAGGATGTTCTTTATAAGAAGTACCTATTAATTTCAATATTTCTGAAAGTGGAATTTCTTTCTTCAATCTTGGGTCTTTCATTCTTATTTCCTTTTTAACTTTTTTCTCCTAAAAGTTTTTTGGCATTTTCTCCTAAAATTAATCTTTTTTCTTTTTCCTTTATTTTTGCACCATAGATACGACCTAATTGAGAAGAGAAATCACGCCCAGGTATATCCGAACCATATAAAATTCTCTCTGGACCTAATTCTTTTACAGCATATTCTATTATTCCTGAAAAAGGTTGAGAACCTGAAGTATCAACCCAAACATTAGAAAATGGTTTAATCTTAAGAATGCCTTTTATTCCTCCACCGGATAAATGTGCCATAATAATCTTAACATTTGGAAATCGCCGAGCCAGATCAGCAATATCTGAAGGGTCTGATTGATAACCACCATTTTTTATCTTTCTACCGATTATAGAAGTATCCCAGGAATGATGTAAAACAACTATATTAAGTTCCTCTGCTTTTTTCATAATTGGGTCTAATCTCTTATCACGAGCATTGACTGATATTTCTAACTTTATTCCCTTAAATCTCTCTTTTATAATACAACGTTCTATTTCATCAAAGATAAATTTCTTATTATGTCTGGGATTAAGAAAACAAAAACCAATTAAAAATTCTGGCCATTTTCTCACAAATTTTATAGTTAAATCATTAATTTTTTTAATCTGTTCTGGAGAAGGATTGTATCCAAAATGGAGAACATCACCTAATAAACAGAGTTTATTAATCCCAAACTTTTTAGCCAGCCGAATAGTTTCTTCCATTCTCTTGAATGGCTGTTTACATAAACGATTATGAGTATGAATATCAATTATTAACATTTCAAATTAACCTTTTTATCAAAATGTTTTTTAGAAGAAGAATTATTATATATCCTTTTCGTCAAATTTGGAATTAAATATTTAAAATTCATTTTATCTCATCTCACTTAAAAGTTTTAACATCTCTTCTACATTCTCAACTGGAGTTTCAGGAAGTATATAATTTGAAACTCCTACAATTATCCCTTTATATTTTTTTGCAGTTTCTATGCACGACAAAACTTCTCTTTTCACATCTTCTTTACTTCCTGTGCTCAAAGTCCATGAACTGATGTTGCCTATTAAAGTTAAATCAGGATACTTTTTTCTTAATTTCTCTAAATCCATTCCTGCTTTTCTATCAATTTCATAGTATCCGTCAATTCCAGATTCTCCAAAAAGCATATCACTTACTGGCCAAAGATTACCATCACTGGCAAAAAGATGATAACCATTATACTTATGGCAAATTTCAGATACTTTTCTTAAACCAGGTAAAATCAAATCTCTAAAAAGTTTAGGAGAAAACATTGGTCCTTGCTCAGAAGCAAAATCTAATCCTCCAAAAAAATAGCGGAACCCTAATTTACTCAAAAATTCTACATTTTTTTTAGCTATTTCTACCTGCTGGGAAATGAAAGATTTAACCAACCCGGGGTCAAGTAACATCGCTTCAAGCCAGACATTTGCTTGCCTCATAGGAATTCCCACAGTTACACCATAATTTTCTATTACTTTTTCTTTACCAAACATCTTTTGTGCCTTTATCTGAAAAGAATAATTTTCCTCTTTAGGTTTATAAGAATATAAATTCTTCTCTCCTTCTTTAACTTCTTTTCTTATCTCCTCTAATGTAAGTTCCCTGGGATGATAGTAGAAAAAGTTTGCCTGTTCACTTACTGGGTCATACTTTAAAACTCTCCAATCTTTTTCTTCCCCATATTCATAAAGATAGGTATATTCGTCAATCTTTTTTGTGGGTTTTTGTGGTGCTCTCCAGTAAGAAGCACGAATGATATCCTGTCCTGTTATAAGAGCGATATCTATTGCATCCCTGAATGACCTTTCAAGATATTCATCATGCCATCCTTCCCATAAAGATTTTGCTTCTCTCCATTGTTGAACTCCCCCACCAACAAATGCCTCTCTTCCTAAAATGTAAGAAGCAATTTTAGAAGAAAATCCCCGATGATTTATAGGAATTTTATCTGTTTCTTCTTTTTTAAATGTCTTTTCTACCCTTTCTTTTGAGTTCATTCTTCTTTCTTTTTTTATCTTTAATACCAAAATATAAGAAAACAATATGAATTATAATGCTGTTTGACTATATGTCAAATAGAAATTTGTGATTTAAAGAATCTCTTTTGCTTTTTTTATAATTTCTTCAGCAATTTTTTCTTTTATCCCGAGTTTTTTCAATGTTTCAATATCTGCATCTTTAAGAGAAGAAAAGTCATTGAAATAATTTAAAATCTTTTTCTTTGTTTTTTCTCCAACACCCTTTATTTCATCAAGAAATGACAATTTCAGTTTTTTCTCCCTTAATTTCCTGTGGTAAGAAATGGCAAATCTATGTGCTTCATTTCTTATATTTTTTATGAGATTTAAAACAGGACTGTCATCAGGTAATTTCAATGGTAAGTTTTTATAAGGCAGATATATTTCCTCAAATTTTTTTGCTATTGAAATAACAGGAATATCAATTTCCATTTCTTTCAGTTTTTCAATAACAGAATTTAGTTGCCCTTTCCCTCCATCTATAAGAATTAAGTCAGGTAAATTTTTCCTTTCTTCAGGTGAATCAAACCTTCTTTTTATAACTTCCTGTAACATTTTATAATCATCAATTCCCTCAACATTTTTAATTTTAAATCTTCTGTACTCTTTCTTATCAGGGATTCCGCCTTTAAATGAAACTTTACTTCCAACAGCAAGGTCTCCTGAAATATTTGAGATATCATAACCTTCAATATGGTAAGGAATTTTTTTTAAGTTTAATATTCTGGAAAGAGAAAAAAGAACATTTTCCTCTCCATAGGAAAATAATGTTTCTTCATCTCTAAAAGGAAATTTTTCCTTCATCTTTTCAAGTAAGAATAATCTCTGTTTCAATTTTTCTGCTTTTTCAAAATCAAGTTTTCTTATTGCTTCATACATCCATATCCTTAAATTTTTTTCAAATTCTCTATAACTTCCTTTAAAAAAAGCAACAATTCCTTCAATATATTTTCTGTATTCTTCTTCTGATATTTTATTTTCACAGGGACCCGAGCACATTCCAATATAAAATTGTGTGCATAGTTTTGTTTTCCCATTGTATATGTTTTTTTTGCAATTTCTTACTGGATAAAACTTTCTCAAAAATCTTACTGTTTCTTTTAATAACTTAACATTTGTAAATGGACCGAAATATATTGATTTGTTATCTTTTTTTTCTCTCACAATTTGAACTGATGGAAATTTTTCAGATGTTATTTTTAAATAAGGATAACTCTTCCCATCTTTCAAATTTGTGTTGTATTTTGGTTGATATTCTTTAATTAATTTATTTTCAAGGATTAGTGCTTCTGCTTCTGAAGCAACTGGAATTACTTCAAAATCATTTATCTGTTCAGAAAGAATTAAAACTTTTGTATCATTACCTGATGGGTAAAAATAAGACCTTATTCTTCTTGAAAGAGAGATTGCCTTACCAACATAAATAACATCGCCCTTTTCATCTTTCATTAAATAAACACCAGGACAATCAGGAATTGTTTTTAGTTTTTTCTTTATTTCCTCCCTCTTCATTTTCTTCACTTTTACTTTTTTCTTTATTCTTCTCTTTTTCTAATTCATCTACATAATTGAGTTGAAGGTCTGTAATTGTAGTTTTTAAAATCCGCGCTTCTTCTTCTGTAAGATTTCCTTTCGTTTTTTCCTCTAACATTATGAGAATTTCAATTATATTATTTGCCATTTCAAGATTCTTCTGTGTTTTTCTTGAAACAGGGTCAGGTATTTTCCCCAGTGTTTGCCATCCCCAGTTAGCAAAAAAAGAAATAACAAATTTGAATAAATCTTCTTTCATTTCTTTCCCTCCTCCTTTTTAATAAATTATACCCTTATAAGCCCTTTCGGAGGACCAGGTTCTGGTTAAACTCCTGCTATAGGATTTACTATCAATTTTGTAAGAGTAAATAAAAGATTTATTAAGTTGAAAAGGAAAAGAACAATGATAACTATAAAAATTCCATATCTTTCAATACTTTCATATTTTATTCTTACATTGTAGGGGAGAAAAACAGATAAAATTCTTGAGCCATCAAGAGGTGGAATTGGTATAAGATTGAAAAATGCAAGGATGTAATTTATATAGGCAGCATATAGAAATATTGTTTTACCTACTCCCGAAGGTATAAATCTTACAATTAAAGCAAAAATGGTTCCAAGAATTATATTGCTTAAAGGGCCTGCAAGTCCGACTGTAAGCATTCCTTTATCCTGATTTCTGAAATTGAATGGATTTATTGGAACAGGTTTTGCCCAGCCAATTATGATACCTGAATGAAAAATAAAAAGAATAAAAGGAAGAATTATTGTTCCGAAAGGGTCAATATGAGGAATTGGATTTAAAGTTAATCTTCCCATTATTTTTGCTGTATCGTCTCCATTTAAGTGAGCAACATATCCATGTGAGATTTCGTGAATAACTACTGAGAAAAAAAGGATAAATAAAAGAATTATATTTATTACCATATTTTCACCTTTTCAGTTATTTTCCAGATTAAAAAATAAATTATAACTGCTGAAATTATACCGGTGATGAGAAAAATTGGCAATGGCAAATAATAAAAACCTGTTCTAAAAAACATAATAAAAAAAGCCATAATTAAGGAAGAAATAAGTGATTTTGAAAAATAAGAGATTACTTTTTTATTGTTAAGAGAAATATGCTTTTTTATAAAAAGGATATAAAGGAGAAAGAAGTTTGTAAAACCAACTGCAGAAGTAGAAAGAGCAATTCCTCCATGTGATAGAAATTTCATAAGTATAACATCAAGAACAAAATTTACCAATATACTAAAAATTCCAATTTTAACAGGGGTAGATGTATCTCCAAAAGCGTAAAAAGCACGAGTAAGAACAGAAATACCACCGTATCCAGCAAGTCCTATTGAATAAAACATAAGGGGGAAAGAGACAATATTAACTGATTTATCTGTAAAAAGTCCTCTTTTAAACAGGAAAGTGATTATTTCAGTTTTAAAAAGAATAATTCCAAATGTGAAAGGAACAAGTATAAAGAATAATAATTTCATTGCAAAATAAAAGTTTTCTTTAAATTGTTCAAAATTTTTTGTTACTATATTTTCTGAAAAATAAGGTAGAGAAGCAGTAGAAATTGAAATAGCGAAAACACCGAGTGGAAGTTGGAATATTCTTGTAGCATACCATAAACCAGAAACAGCACCATTGAATAAAGTCCCTGCAAGAGAATAATCAACAAGTAAGTTTATTGGAACAACGGCAACACCGGCAACAACAGGTAGAATTAATCTTCCCATTTTTCTTATAGCGGGATGGGAAAAATTGAAATCCAGTTTATAAGAATACCCCATTTTTTTAATAATAGGGAGAAGATAGAGAAATTGAAAAAGACCTCCGCCAATTATCCCAAAACATAAACCAAAAATTCTTTCATTAAGTGAATTTCCAAAAAGTGGCAGGAGTAGAAAAAGAGAACCAATCCAGAATATGTCAAGTATCACAGGGGAAAATGAAGGGAGTAAAAATTTTTTATGGACATTTAAAATTCCCATATTCAAAGAAGCGAGAGAAATAAAAATGAGATATGGGAAAGTAAATTTAAGAAGTGTCCATACCCAGAACCATTTTGATTGAAGAGAAAGAAAATGAGGGATGAAAGAACTTAAAATATAAATTATAAAAAGAAGTGAAAGAGTAATAATGATGGAAGATGTAAAACATAAATTTAT
>JAGGVW010000198.1 GCA_021157805.1 bacterium | reverse complement strand
GTGAAAATATCTAACCACTGGATAGATTTAGAAATACCAAAACCAACACGAAAACTAATTGAAAAATTAAACTTACATATTACTTAAAACTTGCAGAGTTACGGATTAAATTTTTTTAACCTGTGGTTTTCTTTTTACCCATATGGTATCAATTTTTCTTTTGTAATTCCATCCGTATCCTTCAACTTTCAAAAATATGTAAAGGTCAACCAGATAAAACAATTCTTCAAAAACTGGATTTTCATATCATATCTGTTTTTTTGCTTGTTGTAGGTTATCAGCATGAATATTTGAAACAATTAGATGTTCATAATTTGTATTTATCTGATGGTAATGAATTTTTTCTCTTTGTAAGACATGTATGCTGCTTCTGTTACTTTAAGAATATGTAAAGCGTTTTCTCCATTGTTTATTTCCGGCTGTTTCTTTTTTATTACACAGTTAGCAAAATATTCACATTCAGCAGTATAGGGGTTTATTTTCTCAAAAGATATTTTTTCAAATTTTGGGATTTTATCTTTACTCTGAATTGCGTCATACCCACTTTCTCCAAGTCCAAAAATACCCTCCATTTTTCCACCACTACTCTGTCCAACTGTCCCCTCTGTTAAAATAGCTCCTTTTGAGCCATATATTTCAAGTCGTGTTTTGCTTGCCTCATCTGGTATACAGAAGAAACTATCAATTGTTGCATGTGTTCCTGATGAAAACTCAACTAATGATGTTGATGAATCTTCACTTTTGTAATTATGGACGAGATTATTTGTTATAGCACATATCCTTTTTATTCTTTCTCCTATGAAGAATTCAAGTAGGTCATAAAGATGTGTTGCCATATCTATTAAGGCACCTCCACCACCTTTCCTTGGATTCTGTCTCCATGCACCTTTTATTGGGGGATACCAGCAGGAAAGTTGTGCTCTCATATAAACTACTTTTCCCAATTTCCCTTCTTCAATAAATTTTTTTATTTTTTGATGGGCACTATGGAATTTCATCATATAACCTTCCTGAATAATTACACCATTTTTCTTACAGATATTTACTGCTTCTTTCCCTTCTTTGAGATTTTTACAGAGAGGTTTCTCACATAAAATATGTTTTCCATTTTCCGCTGCGAGTTTAATATGTTTCAAATGGAGATAAACAGGAGAAGCAATATATACTGCTTCAAGTTCATTATCTTTTACAATATCTTTTTCTTTGTTATAATATTTTTCAACTTTAAACTGTTCTGCTATTTCTTTTATTCCAGCAACATCCATCAAAGCAATAACTTCCAGATTTTTTGCCTTCATCATACCTGGGATTGTTCTTCTTCTTGCTATACCACCTGCGCCTATAACTCCTATTTTAACTTTTTTCATTTCCTCCTCCTTATTTCATATATGCACTGGCTACTTTATTGAATGCCTCAACATACTTCTCCATATGTTTAATTTCATAAACAGGATGAGCAAAGAAAGACATTGTTCTCTCAGATAACCATTTCGCTTTTTTACATTCTACTTTTGAATAATCAATTTTTCTTGCATTCGGGTCATTAAAAGGATACTTAAGACGGCCAAATCCATTCTTTTCAACATATGCTCTTTCTTTATACATTTCTGGCCACTGCACTCCATACACTGGAACACCTTCTGCTTCCATTGCTGAAATGAATTGTTTTAAAGGAACTTTCAGTTTATCAATATCCAGAACAAAGGGTGCCCACCAGAAAGCATTCTGCCTTTCTTCTGTATCAAGAGGAGGGTATAAAATAAGAGGATGGCTTTTTAACTTTTCAATTAAATATTTCCCATTTCTTCTTCTATTTGGCAAATTCCAGGAATCCAACCGTTCAAGTTCACATAATCCAATAAGAGACTGCATTTCTGTCATTCTATAATTAAATCCAACTCTCCTGTGAATATACATCAACTTTTTTTCCATTTCAAGCAGCCGTAGTCGCTCTTTAACATCATACCCATGGTCCCTGAATGACATACATTCCCAGTAAAGGTCTTCATTATTTGTTATTACAGCCCCACCTTCTCCACCTGTTGTGAAATGTTTACTCTGGCAGAAACTAAAACATCCAACATCACCAATTGTTCCTACCTTTTTTCCTTTATATATCCCACCAAAGCATTGAGCACAATCTTCTATTACAAAAAGATTGTGCTTCCTGGCAATTTCAACAATTGGGTCCATATCAGCAACAATTCCATACAGATGAACAACAATTATTGCCTTTGTTTTTTCAGTAATCTTGTCTTCAATATCGTTTGGGTCAATAGTGTGTGATTTTTCATCAACATCAGCAAAAACAGGCAAAGCTCCTGCCTGTAAAATGCAGAAAGAAGAAGCAATAAACGAATATGATGGGCATATTACTTCATCTCCTGGTCCAATTCCAAGAGAAGCAACAGCGGTATGTAAGGCGCTTGTTCCATTTGTAGTTGTAATACAGTATTTTGCTCCATTCCACTTTGCCCACTCTTTTTCAAATTTTGTCCCAATTTCTCCTGTCCAGTAATTAACTTTTCCAGATTTTAACGGTTCTGATACACTTTCAATTGCCTTCTGTGAAAATGATGGCCACATAGGAAATGGCTCACTATTTACAGGTTTCCCACCATCAATTGCTAATTTTTCCATTTTCTCCCTCCTTTTTTTACCTTTTAAAATATGTTATAATAGAAAAAAATTTATGTCAATTAAAGGGAGGTGAATATGGATTTAATAAGCACTTTAAAAGATTCTCTTCTTGAAAATTTTTTCCCATCTGGCTGGGATTTAAAAAAGATTGATAAATGTTGCTCAAACCCTCCTGAAAAAATCCTTGAAAGACAGAAGTGGTGGAATAAAAATTTCCAGCCAGTTGCCTGTGAAACACTTGAAGAATTCAATACAAAAATGGGCCATGAAATTGCAATGGAAATATGTGAAACAAAAGAAGAAGGAAGAAAATTAATTCTTATTCTTCCTGTTGGTCCAATGGGAATGTATAAATGGGTTGTGTATTTTTTAAAAGAGTGGGGAGTTGATTGTAAACATGTTTATGGATTTAATATGGATGAATGGAGTGATAAAGATGGAAATACCCTTCCCCCTGATAACCCTGGTGCTTTTCAGAATGCTATGGAAGAAGCGTTTTATGGTCCCCTTGGTAAATTAACCGTTCCAAAAAATCAGAGATTTTTTGCTACAAAGAAATTACTGCCAAAATATCCAGAAAAAATAGCAAAATTAAGAAAGGAGGGAGCAAAACTTGTTGTAATTTTTGGGATAGGGAGAGTTTTCCATATTGCCTTCTGGGAACCACATTTTGCATCTGAATTTAAATCAGAAAAAGAATGGAAATCACAGATGTATCGTCTTGGAGCAAAACTTCATCCACTGACAATTGAACAGAATGCTATAACAAGCTTCAAAAGTAGAACAACTCTTGTTCCCTGTTTTGCTAATACTATCGGACCCGGGATATTTTTAAGTGCTGATAAAATAATTGGTGGAGCAGATGGAACCCTTGGAAGAGGTATGATGTGGCAGGGGATGAGTTTATGGGTTACTTTAAGATATGGTCCTGAT
>JAGGVW010000001.1 GCA_021157805.1 bacterium | reverse complement strand
TTTGCAAGAGAGGTTACCTCTTCTATTTTACACATTCCATCAAGTAAACTATATTCAGTATGGAGATGAAGATGAATAAATTTTTCCATTTTATTTATTTACCGCTTTTTTTGCTGCCTGATATATTTTGCCTTCTGTTTTTACAGATGGAGCAATTGCTATTTCAACAAGTTGCAATTCCTTTATATTCTTAACTCCAAGAGAAGCCATAGAAAGTTTTAAAGCCCCCATTAAGTTTTGTGAACCATCGTCAACTTTTGCAGGACCAAAAAGAATTTCTTTTAAAGTTCCTGAAGTTCCAACTTTTATTCTTGTTCCTCTCGGTAGATTTTCATCTGATGTTGCCATTCCCCAGTGATATCCTCTCCCTGGTGACTCTTCTGATTTTACAAAAGCAGAACCAATCATAACAGCATCTGCTCCTGCAGCAAATGCTTTACATATGTCTCCACTTGTTACCATTCCTCCATCTGTTATCACAGAAACATATTTTCCTGTTGTTTTAAAATACTGGTCTCTTGCTGCTGAACAATCAGAAGTTGCTGTTACCTGAGGGACTCCTATTCCTAAAACTTCTCTTGTGGTGCAGGCAGCACCGGGTCCTATACCAACTAAAATTCCAACTGCTCCTGTTTCCATAAGTTCGTAAGCGACATCAAAAGTAACACAGTTTCCAATTATGACTGGTATTTTTGATTCTTTGCAGAATTTAGAAAGGTCAAGCGGTTTATATGATTTTGAAATATGTCTTGCTGTTGTAACTGTTGATTGAACTACAAAAATATCTGCTCCTGCTTCAACAGCAATTCCTAAAAATTTTTCTGCAAGTTGAGGAATTGAACTTACAGCACAGATAACATTTTCTTTTTTTATCTGCTCTATTCTTTCTCCAATAAGGTTTTCCTTTATTGGCTCTTTATAAATACTCTGGATAATTTTTGTTGATTCTTCTTGAGGACTTGATATTATTTTTTCTATTATTTCATAGGGGTTCTCATATCTTGTATAAATACCTATAAGATTTAAAACAGCAATACCACCAAGTTTCCCAAAAGCAACAGCAAATTTTGGGTCAACAACTCCATCCATAGCAGCAGCAAGAATTGGAATTTTAAGTTCAATATTTCCAATTCTTGTAGTAATATTAACTTCTTCAGGGTTTAAAGTAATGTTTCCTGGAACAAGTGAGACATCATCAAATCCATAACAAACTCTTGCTTTTCTATTAATCCCTATCCACATTCCCATTTTCTTCTCCTTTTTTAATTGTTTTATAAAGTTGATAAATCTTTTCTGGACTTAATTCTTCTACTCTTCTATTGGAATCAATACCAATTTCTTCTACCAGTTTTGCTATATCATTTTTTTCTTTTTTAAATACTTTATTTATTACATTAATAAGGTTTTTCCTTCTATAACTGAAAATTAAAGGAAGAAACTCGCTAAATCCTTTTTCAATTTCAATTTTTGGTTCCTTTAAAGGAACAATTTTTACAGTAACTGATTCAACTTTCGGTTCTGGAAAGAAAACTTCTTTTTTTAGAAAATAACATATTTTACTTTCTGTGTAAAGAGAAAGAAGAACAGAAATAGGACCATAATTTTTACTACCTGATTTTGCAACGAATTTCTCACCAACTTCTTTCTGCACAGTTAAAAGAGCAAGTTTTACTTTCTTGTAAAATTTAAGTATGTGTAAAACAATAGGAGAACTTAAATAATATGGAGTATTTCCAATTACCTTTACTTTTTCAAATTCATCCCAGAAATCCCGGGCTGTTTCAAGGAAGTCAGTTTCAAAAAGATAAAAATTTTTTTTATCTCCAAATCTTTTTTTTAAAACTCTGCAAAAATCAGAATCTATTTCAAAAGCATAAACTTTTTTTGCTTTTTCTATGAGGTATTCAGTTAATGACCCAAGTCCTGGTCCAATTTCAAAAATAATATCTTCTTTTTCAATTTCTGCAAAGGAGAGGAGTTTATCTCTTGCGTTCCTGTCTATAAGAAAGTGCTGTCCCAGATATTTTTTTATATTTAGATTTTCGTCAATCAGAAGTTTTTTTAATTTATTCTTTGTCAGAAATTTATCCATTTATTTTAAAAGTTTTACAGCAAATTTGTAACTTTCAATAAAACTTGATGGATTTGCTTTATTTTTATAAGCGATGTCAAATGCAGTTCCATGTCCAGGACTGGTTCTTATCATAGGAATTCCGGCAGTGAAGTTAACAAGTTTTTCAAAATAAAATGTTTTAAGTGGGATTAATGCCTGGTCGTGATACATTGAAATTATAAGGGAAAAGTCACCCTTTATTGCCTTTCTGAAAATAATATCCGGGACAACAGGTCCAATACAATTTATCCCTTCTTTTCTTAATTTTTTAATTGCTGGTTCTATAATCTCAATTTCTTCCCTTCCCATAAGTCCATTTTCTCCAGCATGTGGATTAAGTCCTGAAACTCCTATAACAGGACTTTTAATTTTAAGTTTTTTTAAAAAATCAGCACCTATTTTAACTTTATTTATAATCAGTTCCTCACTTAGTTTTTCAATAACTTCTTTTAAAGATATATGGGTTGTCACAAAAAGAACTCTTATGTTATCTGCAACCATAATCATCGCATAATTTTTTATATTGAATTTATCAGCAAGAACTTCTGTATGCCCAGGATAATTAATTCCTGCTTTCTCCCATGACTTTTTTGAAATAGGGAGTGTAACAAGAGCATCAATTTCCCCTTTTTTCCACAGGTTTATTCCATACTCAAGATATTTAAAAGAAGCAAGACCGCAAATTTTTGAGTTTTTCCCAACAGGAAAGTTTTTTGTTTTTATTGCCCCTATAGAAAAAATATTTATACAACTTCCATCTACCTCTTTTCTATCACTTATTTCTTTTATTTTTACTTTTCTACTTAAAATATCAGCAATTCTTAAAACTACAGGTAAATCGCCTATTAAAACAGGGAAAGAACCTTTTATTTTTTTTATTTCTTCCCATCCTTTAAGGAAAATTTCCCCTCCAATTCCAGCAGGGTCTCCAAGAGTTATTCCTATAATCTTCATTTATTTATTATAACAGGGATTTCTTCTTTTAACCTGGAAATTAAATTTTTATAAAGAGATTTAAATTTTTTATTATAAATTTTTCTTCTTGCTATTTGATAAAGTTGTTTTATATCTTTCACTTCCTCTTTTTTTATATCTATTAGATAAACTACTATAAATTTATTCCCTATTTTGAAAGGTCTGGAAAACATCCCTTTTTTTAATTTTTTAAGATTTTCAAGTATTTCAGGTAAAATCTCATCTTCTTTTAAATATCCACTTTCTTCCATTTTATTACTATCAGGAGATATGCAAAATTCATCTGCTTTTTCTTTACTTCCAAACCATTTAAATTTAAAATTATACTCTGTTATTTCAGAATGTTTACCCATAAAATTTGCTACTTCAGAAGTTGAAATCTCTATTTTACTTATTATCTCTTTTTCAATAAATTTTCTTGTTATAATTTTCTCTCTCAATATATTTTTCAAATCAGCAATAGTAATTCCACTTTTTTTTAAGTTATCCATAAAACTTTTTTCATCAGGAAAAGATGATTTAATTCTTTCAAATTCTTTGTTTATTTCTTCTTCTTTCACTTCAATATCTTCTTTTTTTGCTTTTTCAACAATTAATTTTCTTTCAACCACTCTTTCAAGTGCTTTATCAAAAGATACCTTTTCTGTATATATAATTTGGTGAACTTCACTTTCAAAAACAGGAGTTTTTCCGACGAAAGCAACTGTTCTGTCAGAAGAAAATAAAAAGGCAGTTAATAAAGAAAAAATAATAATAAGTTTTTTCATTTTATCCTCTCTTTAAGCATTTCAATTTTATTCGGGAAAATCTGAATTTTACTTTTTTCTCTAAGTTCTTTCATAATTTTTTCAACCTCTTTTTTCTTTTTTTGTGTTTTAATAATATTTATAATTGACTGTTTTGCTTCATCAAGAGATAAAATTCTTCTATCTGTTTTACCTGCAAGTTTTATAATGTGGTAGCCAATATCTGTTTTAAATACATTTGCCAGAATCTGCCCTGGTTTTATTTTCGTTACAAGAGCCGCTATTTCTGGTTCAAGTTTACTAACATCCACCCATCCAATATCTCCACCATTTTTTGCTGATTCACTTATTGATTCTTTTTCTGCTATTTCTTCAAATGGCTCTCCAATTGATAATCTTGTAAGAATATTTCTTGCTTTTTCCTTGCTGTCTGTAACTATTTCATAAAGATGGACTTTTTCAGGAATTACAAAATCATCTATATTATTGTTGTAATAATCTTTGATTTCCTCTTCGCTTATTTTTATTTTTTTTGTGATTTCTCTATCAACATATATATTTACAAGAAGGTCAATATAATAATTTTTTAATTTATTATTTATTTCTTTTTCATAATTTTTCTCACATTTTTTTGCTTTCTGGAAAAGGAGAATATGGTTTATATATTCATCAACAAAAAATTTGGGGTCAATTTTGAGATAATCTTTGTAAAAAGAAGGAGATGTTTCAACTTTTGTAAGTATATCATCAAAAGTAATTTTATAACCATTTACCGTCGCTATTGTATTCTTTTTAAGGCTCTTAAAGTAAAAGAAAAAATTTATTAATGAATAACTGGCAGCAATAATAAAAATAATAAGAAAAATTTTTTTCCAGTATTTTTTAAAGAAACTCTTCAATTTA
>JAGGVW010000172.1 GCA_021157805.1 bacterium | reverse complement strand
ATATTTTTTCCATATATAAAAATTTCTCCTCCTTCAGGTTCTATCAGACCAATTATTGTCTTAATTAGAACTGTTTTACCACAACCAGAACTCCCAACAAGAACAAGTGATTCACCCTTTTCAACAGATAAATTAAGGTTTTCAAGAACAATCTTTTCTTCAAAAGCGACTTTCAAATTCACAACTTTTATAATTTTCATATTAGATAAAATAAAAAAGCCCTGTTAAAATAAGATTTGAAAGAATTATAAGAAAAAAAGAATTAACTACCGCTGCTGTTGCTGCTTTTCCAACTCCTTCTGCTCCACCTGTTGCTTTAAGTCCTTCATAGGAGGAAGCATTTACTACAATAATTGCAAAAACAATAACTTTTATCAGTCCTACAATAAGGTCTTTGTAAGAAATAAACCTGAAACTCTGATAAAGAAACTGTCCTGATGGTATTCTCACAAGAAGAACTCCAATAATAAAAGCACCCCAGATAGCAAAGAAAAAACTCATTATGAAAAGTATGGGTAAAGAGAAAATTCCTGCTATAACTCTCGGAGTGACAAGATAGGAAACAGGGTCAACTGCAAGAACTTCAAGAGCATCTATCTGTTCAGTTATTCTCATAACCCCTATTTCTGCAGCAATTGAAGCACCAACTCTTCCAGCAAGAACAAGAGCAACAAGAACAGGTCCAAGTTCTCTTATCATTGAAATACTCACAAGCCCCCCTGAATAAATCTCAGCTCCAAATTTTTTTAAAGTATGTGATGTTTCCATAACAAGAACCATACCTGTAAAAAAAGCAATAATCCCAATAAGTGGTAGTGAATTTATCCCTATTTCTTCAATATGCTTTAATATATTTTCTCTTTTTTTCTCAAAAAATGCCTTTTTAAGAGAATCAGTTATCAGAAGAAAAAGAGAACCAAAATAGTAAACAGGAGATATAATTTTTTTCCCAAAATTTTCTATAAATTTTTTCATTCTATAACTCTTGGAGTATAATTTTCAAATCTTGTAAATTCTTTTATGAAAGTAAGATTAACAGAACCGGTAGGGCCATTTCTCTGTTTTGCTATAATGATTTCAGAGATACCCTGAATATCAGGGTCATCCTTATTGTAATAGTCCTCTCTATAAAGAAATAAAACAAGATCTGCATCCTGCTCTATTGAACCGCTTTCTCTTAAATCGGAAAGGTGAGGTTTTTTATTTTCTCTTTGTTCAGTTGCTCTGCTCAATTGTGAAATAGCAATAACAGGAACATTTAATTCTCTTGCAAGTGATTTTAAAGAAGCAGAAATTTCTGTAATTTCCTGTTGCCTGTTCTCGGTTCTTCTTGTTCCTTTCATAAGCTGAAGATAGTCAATAATAATAAGTTTGATATCTTCTTTTGCTTTCAATCGTCTGGCTCTTGCTCTGAGTTCAAAGACAGTTAAAGAGGGAGTATCATCAACAAAAATCGGGGCTTTTTCAAGTTGTCCAGCAGCAAGGAGGAGTTTAGCAATTTCTTTATCAGAAAGGATTCCTTCTCTTAACTTTTTGGAATTGATTTTTGCTTCACAACATAATATTCTCTGAACAAGTTGCTCTTTACTCATTTCAAGAGAAAAGAACAAAATTGGAATTTGCTCCCCACCTGCAGCAAGATTAAGGGCTATATTTGTTGCAAGAGCAGTTTTACCCATCCCTGGTCTTGAAGCAATTATGATAAATTCGGATGGATGGAGGCCTCCTATGTATCTGTCAAGGTCTACATAGCCAGTTGGAAGTCCTGTAATTAACCCTTTTCTGTTCTGGATATCCTCTATAACTTCAAGGTTTTCTTTAATGAGTTCCTTTAACAGATATGCTTCTTTTTCAATTTTATGCTGGCTTATTTCAAAAATGAGGGATTCTGCCTTATCAAGTAATTCTTCAACATCATCTGGCTCACTGGATGCTTCTGAAATAATCTGAGTGGCATTTGAAATTAATGACCTTAAAATATATTTATCTTTTACTATTTTTATATATTCATCTATATGGGCTGCAGTTGGAACAAATTCTGCAATTTCTGTTAAATATTCAATTCCACCAATTTCTTCAAGTTTCCCATCCAGTTTAAGTTGATTTGTTAAAGTTATAAGGTCGCATCTTTCATTTCTTTCAAACAATTTTACCATTGAAGAGAAAATTTGCTGATGAGCAGGAGCATAAAAAAAATCTTTTTTTACAGTTTCAAAAGCTTTTATTCGTGCATTTTCATCTATGAGCATACATCCAAGAAGTGCCTTTTCTGCTTCAATATTCTGAGGAGGGATTTTTTCAAGTTCACTTTCTTTTTTTTTACCAGGCATCTTATTCTCCTCTAACTACCCACAATTTAATTTCTCCCTCAACTTCTTCTCCAAGTTTCACAGGGATTTTATATCTGCCAAGTTTCTTTATTGGTTCATCAAGAATTATCTGATGTCTATCAATTTCAATTTCTGTCTGGTTTTTCAGTTCTTCCGCTATAATTTCAGAAGTTATTGCTCCAAAAAGTTTATCATCCTGTCCTGCTTTTACTCTTATAGTAATGGAATCTTTATTTAATGCTTTTTTTGTCTCAATAGCCATTTTTTTTCTTTTTTCTTTTTTCTTTTCTTCAACTTTTATCATTTCTTCAATGATTTTTATATTTTCTTTTGTTGCTGGAAGAGCATAACCAGAAGGAATTAAATAATTTCTTGCATATCCATCTTTCAAGTTTTTTATTTCACCTCGCTTACCTTTGTCTCCAAAGTTCTTTACAAAAATAACTTTCATCTCCACCCTCCTTTATATTTTTATAAATGGTAAAAGTCCAATAAACCTGGCTCTTTTTATTGCTCTGGTTAACATCCTCTGATGTTTCGCACAGGTTCCTGTCAGTTTTGAGGGTAAAATTTTACCTCTCCCGCTTATAAATCTTCTCAATTTTCCTATATCCTTATAATCAATCTCTTTTACATTTTCTTTACAGAATACACACTGTTTATTCCTGATTTTCACCATTTTTTTCTTCCTCCTTTTCTATATTGACAGAAGGTCTCTCAAGAAATTGAAAGTTCTCAACAGTAACTTCAAGCACAGACCTTTTTTCACTATCTTCATTTTCCCATGTCCTATAATTTAATCTTCCTTCTATAAAAACAAGATTCCCTTTTCTTAAAAATTCAGCAGTAATCTCTGCCTGTTTTCCCCAAACAACTAAATTTACATAACAGGTCTCTTCTTTTTTCTCTCCTCTTGATGTATATTCTCTATTCACTGCAAGGCCAAAAGTTGTAACTGCCTGGCCAGAAGAAGTATATCTTAATTCAGGGTCTCTTGTTAATCTACCTATTAGAAAAACCTTATTCAGATTCGGTCCTGGCATTTACTGGCTCCTGGTTAGGCAAAACTTTCCTTTTTATCAAAAGATATCTCAATATATTTTCTCTTAATTTTAAATTTTCTTCTATACTCTGTTTTATTGTAGGAGGAGCGGTGAAATAAAAAAGGTAATAAACCCCTTCCTGTTTTTTCTTTATTGGATAGGCAAGTGCCTTTCTTCCCCAGTTTTCTTTTTTTACTATATTTGCTCCTGAATTAATAAGTGTTTTTTCAATATTTTCAACTTCTTTTTCAATTTCTTCTTCAGGTAAATCAGCCCTTAAAAGAAAGCATGCTTCATATTTCCTTTCCATTTTTTCTCCTTTGTAAATTTCTATGCTGTAAACATTCTAAAGAGTATAAAATAGAGTTTTTATATCCCCTATTTTTATCTCATATAATATTATAGATTATATAGATTAAAAGTCAATACATCGAATTGAGATATAAAAAACTCCTATGTTTCGGATTTGATAGATGAACTACCCCATTTTTCTCCAGCATATCTACAAACCAATACTAACTACCACTTGCCTCTACTACTTACCAGGGAACATCAAATTGTGAAAAATATCTTTCCGTCCCTTCCCTATCCCTTCATTTAGATACAATATTTTTTTACCATCTGTAAAATTGAAAAAACAAATCGTTAAATTGCAAAATTATCTTTTTAAGATATTAAAAAACAACCTGTTTTATAGAGAAAGAATAAAAAAAGAAGAAAATAAGAGAATGTGTTGTGGTAGATTTTTGATGTCTCAATGTATTATTATTTTATAGGAGATATTTACTTGACACAACAGGCCTTTCCCAGAACCCTGTTCAAACATAAAGCAGAGGAGGTGGGATTGTGCTAATTGAGAAACATTTACTGACCATCCCACTTCAAAGAAGAGAAACAGCGGAGGGGGTGGGATTTGAACCCACGGTACGGCCTTTCGACCGTACAACGGATTAGCAATCCGCCGCACTAGACCACTATGCGACCCCTCCTTTCTAAAATTATACCTCATATTCCCCTCCGATAACAACTTTTCCAACCACTCTAGTTTAAAAATCTTGTTTTTAACTTGCTTTATTTTATTAAAAACTTCAAAACTTTTGTAGTTGTCTTTTCCATTTTTTCTCCTTCTCTCTCTTTCTACTTTGTGATTATTTTGAAAAGAAGAAAAATAAAAAAGAGTGGATGAGAGGGTAAGAAATACGAGTAATAGATTTTCCTTCTTAACTCCCATATATTTCTTTTATAACCGAACTTACAGAGAGGAAGAATTTGGGAAGCAAAGACAGATAAGGGAAGGGAGGTTTTTTGTTTTCAATATTAAACACTAATTAGAAAATTGATTTTTGGCTTAATCTATTGTCTCACAAAAAGTTATATTGATTTTTAAATTGGTAAGTTCGGTTAAAATCTGAAAGGCGTGCTCCATTTTTTTCTGCTGAAATAGTGCTTTTTATACGAATTTGATTTGCTTTTAAAGGTTCTTCCTCATAGTTTTTTAATATTGCTTTCCCCGGAGATATTGCTATTAATTCTTCTGGCATTTTCCCCTCCCTTTTAAGGAAAAAATTTCTCCAACAAGATAAAGAGAACCGCAAATTACCCAGTCCCTTTTTGTTTTTTCTATATAATTCATTGACTCTTTCACATTTGAGAAAATTTTTGCTTTTTTCTTTTCTCTTAAAACAGATAATAATTTTTCGGGCTCAATACATCTTTCAGTTTCCAGTTTTGTAAAAACTATTTCTTCAGCAAATTTTGATATTTTCTTTACCATTTTCAGATAATCTTTATTTCTCAGAATGGCAACAAGAAAAGAGAATTTCCTGCCAGGGAAAATATCCTTTATTGTTCTCAGTAAAGAGTTTACTCCATCAGGATTGTGGGCTCCATCAAGAATTATAAGTGGTTCTTTTTTTAATATTTGAAATCTTCCATCCCATTTAACATTTTCCACTCCTTTATAAATATCCTGTTTTTCTATTTTAAACCCCCTTTCCTTCATTATAAGAGATGATTGAATTGCAAGAGATACATTTTCAATTTGATATTTTCCAATGAATGTGGTCTTTATGTTCTTTAAATTTTCTTTTCCATAAAAGTTAAATATCTGCCCTTCTAAACATTTCTGTCTTCTCATTGAATAAAAATCCTTTCCATAAAAATAAATTTTTGCTTTCTTCTTTTTCCCTACATTTTTTATAACTTCTTCTGCTTCTTTCTTTTGTTTTGCACATATTACAACTGTTCTATTCTTTATAATCCCTGCTTTTTCTCCCGCTATTTCTCTGTATGTATTTCCAAGATATTTTGTGTGTTCAATTCCTATTTTTGTTATGATTTCCATAAAAGAGGGTAGAACATTTGTCGCATCATACTTTCCACCAAGACCAACTTCGCAAACAAGAATATCTATTTTTTTATCTGAAAAGTATTTAAAAGCAATAACTGTAATTGCTTCAAAAAAAGTAGGATACATATGGAATGGCATTTTTTCTAAAACTTTTTTTAACTCCCTTATTTCTGATTTAAAATCTTCCTCTTCTATAAGTTGCCCATTTATTGATATTCTTTCTCTTATATCAACAAGATGCGGGCTTATATAAAGTCCTGTTTTATATCCTGCTTCTTTAAGAATTTCTGAAAGTGTTTTTGCAACTGACCCTTTACCATTTGTTCCTGCAATTAAAATTGACGGGTAATTAAAATGTGGGTTTTTAAATTTTTCAAGTAGAAAATTTGTTTTATCAAGTCCAAGTTTTATACCAAAATCAGATAAATTTTCAAGGAACTGGATTTCAGGGATGTTTTTCATAGGAGGAAAATATTTAAAATTTTGGTAATTTTTTCTTTCATTTCTTCTCTTTTAACAATCATATCTATCATCCCGTGCTGGTAAAGGAACTCTGATGTTTGAAAACCAGGGGGAAGTTTTTGTCTTATTGTCTGTTCAATAACTCTTGGTCCTGCAAAACCAATCAAAGCCCCTGGTTCAGCAATAATAATGTCTCCAAGAAAAGCAAAACTGGCTGCTACTCCTCCCATTGTTGGGTCTGTTAAAATTGAAATATATAATATACCTGCTTTTTTCAATTTACCAACACCTGCTGATGTTTTTGCCATTTGCATAAGAGATATTACTCCTTCATACATCCTTGCTCCACCCCCTCCTCCTGAAATGCTTATAAAAGGAAGCCCATTAGAAATAGCATATTCACATCCTCTTGTAAATTTTTCACCGACAACGGAACCCATACTTCCCATTATAAAATGTGAATCAAGAACAGAAAGAACAGCAGAAATTCCATTTATTTTACATTCTCCAATCACAAGTGCTTCATTCATCCCTGTTTTTTGCATCTCATCTTCAAGTTTTTCTCTATAAGGTTTTACGCCAACAAAATTAAGAGGGTCCTTTGATACCATATTTTTCCAGAGTTCTTTAAATGTATTCTTATCAGCAAGCATATTTATTCTTTCTTCTGCAGTTAATCTTGAATATTTATTACAGTATGGACATATTTTTAATGATTCTTCCCATTTTTTCCTGTAAATCATCTTCCCACAATTATCACATTTCACCCACATCTCTTTTTTTATCTCAACTTTTTCTTTTGGAGAAATTTCAGTAAATTTTTTCCTTCTAAACATTTAAATAACTCCGCATTTTTTCAATGCTTGTTCAATTTTCTTATAATTTTCATCAGATGGAGAAGTTAAAGGAAGTCGCCATTCTGCCTGTATCATACCCATAATTGAAAGAGATGTCTTTACAGGTATAGGATTTGTTTCTATAAAAAGAACTTTAAAAACAGGAAAAAGTTTATAATGTATTTTCCTTGCTTTTTCTATTTCACCATTAAGAGCAAATTTTACCATATCAGACATATCTTTAGGGACTATATTTGCAGCAACAGAAACAACTCCTTTTCCCCCCATAGATATAATTGGAAGAGTCAGAGAATCATCGCCTGAAAGAACAAGAAAATCATCTTCAACAAGAGAAATTATTTTACATACCTGGTCAATACTTCCAGATGCTTCTTTTATCCCGATAATATTTTTAATTTTTGAAAGTTCAGCAACTACTTCTGGAGATATTGATATACCTGTTCTTGAAGGGACATTATATAAAATTATTGGAATATCTACACTCTCTGCAATTTTTTTATAGTGGAGATAAAGCCCTTTTTGAGTTGGTTTATTATAGTAAGGTGTAATAATTAAAGCAGCATCACATCCTGCTTCTTTAGCAAACAGGGTAAGTTCAATTGCTTCTTCTGTATTATTTGAGCCAGTTCCAGCAATTACAGGGATTCTACCGTTAACTATTTCAACAGTATATTTTATAAGGTCTTTGTGTTCTTGCATTGATAGAGTTGCTGGTTCTCCTGTGCAGCCACAGGTTAAAATTCCATCAGTGCCATTTTCTATCTGGAATTCAATAAGTTTTCTATAACTTTCTTTATCAACTTCTCCATTTTTTATTGGTGTTACTATTGCTACAATTGAACCTTCAAACATAAAACCTCCTTTTTATAACTTTAAAATCATCT
>JAGGVW010000229.1 GCA_021157805.1 bacterium | reverse complement strand
TAGGAGAAAGTGCTGGATTTATAAGTTCTTATATCCATTCATCAATAGCAGGAAAAGTATATGGAATTGATAAGGTTTTAACTCCAACTTTCAAAATTTCTCCAGCAATAATTATAGAAAATGATGGAAGTGGAGAAGAAATTGAAAAGAATAAAAGGGACTGGTTAAATCTAAAAAAAGAAGAAATAATTGAAATTGTTCAAAAAAGTGGAATTGTTGGAATGGGAGGAGCAACTTTCCCTTCCCATGTGAAACTTATAACTCCTGAAGGGAAGAAATGTGAGACAGTTATACTAAATGGATGCGAATGTGAACCATTTTTAACTGCTGATTACAGGGTTTTGAAAGAAGAAACAGAAGAAGTAATTGAAGGGTTACAAATTATATGTAAAACACTTGGTGTTAGAAGTGCTTATATAGGGATTGAAAAAAATAAAATTGACATAGTAGGTAAAATCAGAGAAAAGGTAAAGAATATAAAAATTGATTGTGAAATTGAACTGAAAGTTCTACCTGAAAAATATCCACAGGGAAGTGAAAAACATCTGATAAAATCAATCACAGGGAAAGAAGTTCCCTCTGGAGGTTTACCGATTGATGTAGGTGTTGTTGTATTTAATGTCCAGACCGCCCTTGCAATCAAAAAATGTGTCTGTGATGGACAACCTTTAATTGAAAGAGTTTTAACAGTCACAGGAGTTGTGGAAAATCCAAAAAATTTGAGAGTTAAAATAGGAACGGGGATAACTGAAATTCTTGATTATTGTGGAGGAGAACTTAAAGAAGGAAGAAAACTTGTTATCGGTGGACCGATGATGGGAATAAATTTACCCTCTGCTGACTTTCCTGTAATTAAAGGAACAACAGGAATTTTAATTTTGCCAGAAGAGACTTTACCAGAAGAAATTGAACCCTGCATAAGATGTGGGAAATGTATTGAAGTATGTCCTATGAATCTTATCCCTGCTGAAATGGGAAAATTTATAGAATATAAAAAATGGGAAGAAGTTGAAAAATTAAATGTTTTTGATTGTATTGAATGTGGTTGCTGTTCTTATGTTTGCCCTGCTAAAAGACCTCTTGTTGATTTATTCAAATGGGCAAAAAGTGTAATTAAAGGGAAAAAGAAATGAAAGAAGTAAGAATTTCACCTCATATTCATAGTAGTGAAACAACAGGTAAAATAATGAGTTCTGTTATAATTGCTCTTATACCTGCCTTAATTGGTAGTGTTTATTTCTTTGGTTTATATGCTTTAAAAATTGTATTTGTAAGTATTATTTCCTGTGTATTAAGTGAAATTTTAAGTCAGGTTATTTTCAGAAAAAAAATAAGAATATTTGACGGAAGTGCTGTTGTAACTGGAATTCTTTTTGCTTTTGTCCTCCCTCCTCGTCTTCCGTTATGGATGGTTGCTCTTGGTGGTTTTCTTGCAATCTTTCTTGTAAAAGAACTTTTTGGAGGAATTGGATTTAACATTTTCAATCCTGCTCTTGCTTCAAGAGCAATTTTACTTGCTTCTTTTCCTGCCTGTATGACACACTGGACAAAACCATTTGATTATTCAGTAGATGCTATAACAACTGCCACTCCTCTTGCCATAATAAAAGAAAATCTATCCCTTCCTTTACCATCTTTATGGCATATGTTTACAGGAGCAAGAGGTGGATGTATTGGAGAAACAAGTGTTTTACTTCTCCTTATAGGTGGGATTTTCTTACTTTTAAGAAAAGTTATAACCTGGCATATTCCAGTTTCTTATATTTTAACAGTATCTATCCTTTCAGTAATTTTCAAACAAAATGTTGCAATGCAGATTATGGCTGGAGGACTTATTCTTGGTGCTTTCTTTATGGCAACTGACTATGTTACATCTCCTCTGACAGGAAAAGGTAAAATAATTTTTGGGATTGGATGTGGAATAATAACTTTTCTAATCCGACTTAAAGGTGGTTATCCTGAAGGTGTCTGTTATTCAATTTTGTTTATGAATATGCTTGTTCCTTTAATTGATAAATATACACTTCCAGGAAAATTTGGAGGAAGGAAATGAAAAAGAAGGAGATAATAGGAGGAGTTTTCATACTAACAATAATCACTGCTTTATCTGGATACCTTCTTGCTCAAGTTTATAAAACCACAAAACCAGCAATTGAAAAACAGAAGAAAATAGAAGAAGAAAAAGTAAATAGAGGAATTTTCCCTGATGGAGTAGAATTTATTGAAAAAGAAGAAAATGGAGTTAAGTATTTTTCTGTTCTGAACTCTAAAAAAGAGGAAATAGGAAAAATTTTTACAACTTCTTCTCTTGGTTATGGTGGATATATAAAAATAAAAGTTGGAATAGATAAAAATGGGAAAATAAAAGGGATTAAAATTTTACAGCATAATGAAACACCAGGACTTGGAGCAAAAATTACAGGAGATAAATTTCTCTCTCAATTTAAAGGAAAAACGGTTGAAGAATTATACCTTAAAAAAGATAAATCAGAAGGCAGAATAGATGCAATAACTGGCGCAACAATTTCTTCAAGAGCAGTAACAGATGGAGTAAGAAAATTGCTTGAAAAGATAAATAAAAAGAGGTAAAAAGTGAAAATTGATTTTAAAAATTTTATAAAAGGTATATGGAGAGAAAACCCAATTTTTTACCTTATGCTCGGTCTTTGTCCACTTCTGGCTGTTTCTGGTTCTGTTAGAGATTCTCTTGGTATGGGGATTGCAGTAATTTTTGTTTTAACAGGTTCAAACTTCACTGTTTCTTTAATAAGAAAGTTTGTTCCTTCTCATGTAAGAATTCCCGTTTTCATCGTTGTAATTGCCACCTTTGTTACAATCACTGATTATTCTCTTGCTGCTATTTCCCCTCAAATTCACAGAAATCTTGGTGTATATCTGCCTTTAATTGTTGTTAATTGCATAATTCTCGGAAGGGCTGAAGCATACGCATCCAAAAACAATATTATAAACTCAATCCTTGATGGTCTTGGAGTTGGGATTGGGTTTACAATAGCAATATTCATAATTTCTCTCATAAGAGAACTCCTCGGAAATGGAACAATTATGGGACATCAAATTATGGGAGCTAATTACACTCCATTTTTAATTATGATAATGCCGCCAGGTGCTTTTCTTGTCATTGGTTTTCTTGTAGCAATTAAACAGGGAATTGAAAAAAGAGGGAAAAAATGTTAAATCAAGCAAATTTAGGATTGATTTTTCTTTCTGCTTTTCTTGTAAATAACATTTTACTCATAAGGTTTCTTGGTTTATGTTCTTTTTTTGGTATTTCAAATCAGGTTAAGGCATCAACAGGAATGGGAATTGCTGTAATTTTTGTAACTGTTATGGCAACAAGTTTAAGCTGGGCAGTTTACAATTACTTACTTTTACCTTTTCACCTTGAATATTTAAGAACAGTCACATTTATTCTAACAATTGCTTCCTTTGTTCAGTTTGAGGAAATTATAATAAGAAAAAAATTACCAACTCTTTATAAAGCATTTGGAATTTACTTACCCTTAATAACAACAAACTGTGCAATCCTTGCCTGTGCTTTTTTAGGAATTGATTATAAACTTTCCTTTATTCAGAATCTTGTTTTCTCAATTGGAATTTCATCTGGATATGCTTTTGTCATAGTCCTTTTTGCTTCAATAAGAGAACGTCTTGAAATGTCCCCTTTACCTGAAATTTTTAAAGGGATACCAATTGCTTTTATTACAGCAGGACTTATGAGTTTAGCATTTCTTGGTTTCAAAGGTCTTTTCAAATTATGATAACCGACGCGGTTAAACCGAACTTACTGAGAACTTACTGAGGGGAAAAATTTGGGAAAGAAGGGGAAGGGATGTTTTTTATTTTCCAGATATAGACACTAAAATCTTAAAAATAACTCTTGACAAGGTTTTTATATAAGGTATAATTTAGAGGTAGGATAAACACGAAAGGAGGGAAAAAATGCATATACAGAGGAATAAAATAGTTTATAAAGGGAAAATATATAGGATGT
>JAGGVW010000177.1 GCA_021157805.1 bacterium | reverse complement strand
TGCCAGAGATTCCTAAAAGTATAAAATCATTTTTAAATACTTTAGGAATTAGGAATGAGAAATGGTATTTTAAAAAGATAGAGAAAATAGGGTAAAATTAAGATGTAGTGAACAATTCAAAAAGCCAGATCCTGCATCACAAAAGGGATTCCAAATAAAGTGGCGAACTTGACTTGACAAATCTTTTTTAAAATGTTATTATAATTGTTGAAAATGCCAACAAAAAAAGAAGTGATAAATATTATTCAAAATGTAGGTCTGTGGAACAGGAAAGAAATAGATAGTGCATTGGAAGAACAGGAGAAAACAGGTCAGCCATTAAGAGAAATTTTTCAAAACAGGGGAATGTTACCTTTTGGAGAGGTCTCTCCTTCATTTTATTTCCAGTTAGGAATTGTTCAGAGAGAATTACCACCAAGAGAAATACCACAGGAAGTTCTTTCTCTCCTTCCATCAAAAATTGTCAAAAATCACAGAGTTATTCCATGGGAAAAAAGAGAAAATGTTGTTGTTCTTGTTACAGATGACCCAATAAATATTCTCGCTGCTGACTATTTTAAAAATCTGTTAAATATTGAGGGAATAAAAGATGTAGAAATTCTGGTGACTTTTAAGGAGGAAATGGACCAATTACTTGAAAAATATTATGGTGAAGAAGAAATGGAGGACTTAACTAAAATGCTTCAGGAAGCAAGTAGCGCTACTATTGACCTTGATTTACCAGCAGAAACGGTTAGTGAAGAGGATGAAGAAGCACTTGCTTTACAGGCACCAGTTGTTAAAATAGTGAATTTAATCTTTGTTGAGGCATTGAGAAGAAGAGCCAGTGATATCCATCTTGAACCACTTGAAAAAAAATTCAGAGTGAGATTCAGAATTGATGGGGTGCTTTATGAAATTGTTTCGCCACCAAAAAGAGTTGAAAAGGCAGTTATAGCAAGAATTAAATTGATGGCAAAAATGAACCTTGCTGAGAAGCGGCTTCCTCAGGATGGAAGAATAATGCTTGATATAAGTGGTAGACCAATTGATTTCCGTGTTTCAACTTTACCGGGAATTTATGGAGAAAGTGTTGTTTTGAGAATTCTTGATAAAACGACTATGTTAAAGAGTTTAGAGAGCCTTGGGTTTCTTGAATATGACCTTAAAAGATGGAATGACCTTTTAAGATATTCAGGAGGAATTATTCTTGTAACAGGACCAACAGGAAGTGGTAAAACAACAACTCTTTATGCTTCTCTACAGAAGTTAAATACAATTGACAGAAAGTTGATGACAGCAGAAGACCCTGTTGAATATCAAATACCAGGGATAAATCAGACACCTATAAATGCAGAAATAGGGTTGACTTTTGCAAATGTTTTAAGAGCATTTTTAAGACAATCTCCAGATGTAATTTTAGTTGGTGAGATAAGAGATAAAGAAACAGCAGATATTGCTTTAAGGGCAGCCCTTACAGGACACCTTGTTTTCAGTACTCTTCATACGAATGATGCTCCAAGTGCCATTACCAGGTTAATTGATATGGGTATGCCACCATTTCTGATTGCTTCATCTGTTCAGGGAGTTCAGGCACAGCGACTTGTAAGAGTTTTATGTCCTCACTGTAAAGAAAAAATAGAACCAGATGAAAAATTGAGGAAAAAGTTGAAAATTAAGGAAGGGGAAAAGGTCAATGTTTGCCGCCCAAAGGGGTGTAATGATTGCAATTTTACCGGCTTCCATGGAAGAATAGCAATTTTTGAGATATTTATTATGAATGATGAGTTGAGAGAATTAACCTTGAAAAGAGCTGATGCAGCAACTTTGAGGAAAGCAGCAAGAAGAGCAGGAATGAGAACAATGTATGAAGATGGAATTGAAAAAGTTAAAATGGGAATAACCACTCTTGAAGAAGTTGAATCAGTTGTTGGGGAGGTAATAGATGCCCAAGAGGATTGAGGAATTACTTGAGATTGTTGTTAAAGAAGATGCTTCAGACCTTCATTTAAATGTTGGACTTCCTCCTATGATGCGGCTCCATGGTGGGCTTGTAAAAGCAGATAGTGAACCATTAACTTCTGAAGATACGGTAAATTATATGAAAGCAATAACTTCAAGAGAACACCAGGAAGAATTACAGAAAGTTGGAGGAACTGATTTTGGTTTTGCTTTTAAGGACCTGGCAAGATTTAGAGTCAGTGTATTTAAAGAAAGGGGAGACATTGCAATGTCCTTAAGGTTAATTCCCTACCAGTTTTTAACCTTCCAGCAGATAGGTCTGGAAGAGAGAACAATGAAATATTTATTAACAAGACCAAGAGGGCTCATTCTTGTAACAGGACCAACAGGGAGTGGAAAAACAACAACACTGGCATCTATGATTGACTGGATGAATACAAATCTTGAAAAGCATATAATAACAATTGAGGACCCTATAGAATATTACCATACACATAAAAGGTCAATTATAACTCAAAGAGAACTTGGAGTTGATGTTCCTACTTTTGCAGAGGCATTGAGGAGAGGATTAAGACAGGACCCTGATGTATTTCTTGTTGGAGAAATGAGAGACCTTGAAACAATTGAGGCAGCAATCACAGCGGCAGAAACAGGTCATATAGTTCTTGCTACTTTACATACAACAGGAGCAGCAAGAACAGTTGATAGAATTGTAAATGTTTTTCCTGTTGCACAGCAGGAACAGATAAGGGTTATGCTTTCTGTATCCATTCTTGCTATTATTTCACAGGTTCTTTTAAAGAGAGTGGATAAACCAGGAAGAGTTGCTGCTTTTGAAGTTATGGTTGCAACTCCATCAATCCAGAATTTAATAAGAGAAAGAAAAACATATAGAATTGTTTCTGAAATTCAAACAGGAGCAAAATGGGGTATGGTTACGATGGATTCTTTTCTCGTAAATCTTTTCAAACAGGGAAAAATTGGATTTGATGATGTTATGATATATTCTTATGATCCTGAATCAGTAAAAGCACAACTTGTTGCTGAAGGTGTTATCGATGAAGCGATGGCAAGAGAAGCAATGAGGAGAGAAGGTATTGAAGGTGTAAAAAAAGAGTAAAAAATGGCAGCGAAAAAACTTATAGGGCAGATGTTAATTGAAGAAGGAGTGATAACAGAGGAGCAATTGAGAATTGCTCTTGCAAAACAGAGGGAAACAGGTCATTTCCTTGGTAGAATTCTTGTTGATCTTGGATTTGTTGATGAGAAAACACTCAAAAGAATATTGAGTATTCAGCATGGTGTTGAGATGATTGACCTGAAAAATACCCCAATTGATAGAAAAGCAGTTGAGGCCTTTCCTTCTGCTCTTGCAAAAACATACAATGTTATGCCAGTAAAACTTGAAAAAGATACTTTAACTTTAGCAGTTGGAGATACATTAAGTTTGAAAATTCAGGATGATATATCATTTATTCTTGGGTATAAAACCAAAATGGTCCTTGCTGATGAGGAGGATATAAAAGAAGCACTTGAAACATATTATGGTAAAGAAATTGAAACAATAGATGACCTTATAAAAT
>JAGGVW010000175.1 GCA_021157805.1 bacterium | reverse complement strand
GCCCCTTCTTTCACTTCCATTTCTTTTACCATTGTTCCTTCTCCTTTTTTGTTAAAAGTAGGTTTTACAACAAATGGGACTTTATATTTTTTAGCAAATTCTACCGCTCTTGACTGCATAACCTTTGCTCCTGTAGAAGCCATCTCAAGTAGTTCATCGTATGATATTTCTTTTATCAATCTTGCTTCTTTAACTCTATTTGGGTCTGCTGTGAAGATACCTTCAACATCTGTATATATCTCACACAATTTTGCTTTTATTGCTGCTGCTATTGCTATTGCTGTCAGGTCAGAGCCCCCTCTTCCAAGAGTGGTTATAGCATTTTCTGAACTTATTCCCTGAAAACCAGCAACAACAACAATTTTACCTTTATCTAACTCCTGTATTATTTTCCCAGGGTCTATTTTTTGTATTCTTGCTTTTGTATGGAAGCTATCTGTCTTTATTCCTGCAAAATATCCTGGAAATCCCTCTGCTTCTTCTCCAAGTGTTTCTACTGCCATACAGAGGAGAGCGACTGATACCATTTCTCCTGTTGATAAAAGAAGGTCAAGTTCTCTTTCAGGAAGAGATGGATTTATCTTTTTTGCAAGATTTATTAAATTATCTGTAGTTTTTCCCATTGCAGAGACAACAACAACTACCTTATATCCTTTCTTTTTAGTTTCAACAATTCTTCTGGCAACAAATTTAATTTTTTCAATATCACTTAAAGAACTCCCACCATATTTGTGAACAATAATATCCATTTTTTTCTCCGTTGAGTAGTAATTATACTATTTTTCTCCAACTTTTGCCACACCTCTCCAAACCGGGTTTGGACATTTTGATTTTGTTATTTAAAACATATATAATAGAATTAAGAAAAAGAAATGAAAATAGAATTTTTAAAGGAAAGAGCAAAAGAGTTTTTTGAAGAAGCAGAGGAGTTATTAAGAAAGAAAAAATATAATCTTTCTGCCTTTAACCTTGAGCAGGCAATCCAATTATGGATAAAGTATTTAATCGGTAAAAAAATCGGGGATTGGCCAAAAACTCATTATTTTTCAGAACTCATTCCACAACTTTCCATTGCATATGAAAATGAAAAAATTATAAATTTTTATAAGGAAAATGAATTGTTTTTTGATAATCTTGAAGATGCTTATTTTACAACACGGTATTTTCCTAAAAAATTTACTGAAAATTCAATATTGATGTTTCTTCAGAAATGCAAAGAATTTTTTGAAATAATCAAGCAAGAAATTAATGAGGAATTTTGATAGAAATGAATTTAGTTGAGATTTTACTTGAGACACAAAAAAGAAAAAGGGAATATTTTAAAAACTATGAATTTTATTCCAGAAAAATTAAGGAAATAGCAGAAAGAATATTGAGAGATGTAAAAGTGATTGTTTTTGGCTCTATTATCAGAAATGAATACACTCCAGATAGCGATATAGATATTCTGATAATTTCAAAAAACCTGCCAGAAGATATGGAAAAAAGAGCAGAAATCAGAACAGGGATTAAATCAACACTTGATTCTTTCTCTCCTTTTCAGATTCATCTTGCCACTCCTGAAGAATTTGAAAACTGGTATAAGAACTTTATAAAAGAAGATTACATTGAAATTTAAATACTTTCTGATATGATTTTCAACAGTTCAACACAGCCATTTTTATCAAGAGGACGGTTGCTATACTTCCTGAAAGTTTTTTTGAGAATTATAATTACCCATTTATGATAAATGTAAAAAAAGAAGGTGTAAAAATATGAAGAAAATAAGTGATTTAATAAAAAAAGCAGAAGGTGTAGAACTGAGTAAGTAAGAAGAGATTAAAGAAAGGTTAAATTTTTCTTATTCTTACTTTTTTAGGGGTTATTACCACAAATTTATTATATAGCTCTTTTTTGAATTTTTTAAGTGTATCAATCAAGATTGGGAAAATTTTCTCCAAATTTCCGTAATGATACCTCAAAAAAATTACTCCTATAGAACTCTCATTATGAGCAAAAATCCATTCTCCAAAATCACTATCTTCTGTAACCAGAATTGCATTAAATTTTTTTGCAAGTTCTAAAACCTGAATATCTGAAATTCCTTTATAATTTTGTGAAACTAAAATTACTTTAAATCCAGCATTTTGTAGTTTTTTAACTATTCTAAAATCTACATTTTCATCTATCAGAAGTTTCAGAGACAATTATTTCCTCCGCGGAGATTACATCTGCTGCATATTCCAATACTGCAAATATATCTTCTTTAGTAAGATGAGGATATACTTTAAGAAACTCTTCTATTGTTATCCCTTCTGAAAGTTTTCTAAGTATTGTTTCAACTGTAATTCTTGTTCCTTTTATAACAGGTTTTCCAAGCATTATTTTGGGATTGACAGTTATTCTATCTACATATAATTTCATAACCAAATACCTCCTTTCTTGACTTAAATTATACAGTATATAAACCAATCTGTAAATCGCAAATTGTTTATGTACTAACTTTAAGATTTGAAAATAATTTTCTCATTCCACCCTTAGAG
>JAGGVW010000084.1 GCA_021157805.1 bacterium | reverse complement strand
TTCTTTTTTCCTTTCAAGGTAAAGATTATATAAATCTGATGCAAGGTCTCTTATAGAATTTTTAACTTTTTCTCTAACTTTAATCCAGTTTTTACTTCCTAATTTTGATAACTGTGGTCTTTTATCACCTATGTATTTATGAACAAATTGTATTTGTTCAACAGGAATGTAAAGTTTATCTCCGCCTTGGTATTCTGCAACAATAAATTCTCTTTCTTCTCCATCTACATTCATTTTTTCCATTCCAAGGAATTTTCCTATTCCTTCATTGTAATGAACAATAAAGTCGCCCTTTTTTATTTCATCCCAACTACTTAATTGTTTTAAGTTTCGCCTTTTAAAGGGAGCATATCTTAATTTATATCTACCAAAAATTTCATCATTACTTAAGAAAGAAATATTTTCTTCAGGAATGGAAAAACCACTTGAAAGAGTTCCATTTAGAAATTCAATATTTGATGTATCAATATTTTTCTCTTTAAGGATTTCTTTAAGCCGCTGATTCTGAGAATCTGATTGAGAAAAAACTTTTATTTTTTCATCAGGATAACAATTCCATATAAAATCATTCCCTATTTTAAACCTTTCTACTGTTGGAAAAACATTGAAGAAAAATATCTTCCCTTTTTTAAATGAATCAATCTTCTCACTTACAATAATTGAATTTTCAATTATTTCATAAAAGGTCTCACTTATTTTTTCACCTTTTTTAAGATATTTTTCTCCATTTACTACGAAACTTACTCCATCAATCTGAGAGAAAAATTTTTCATTACTTTCTCCAGCAAAAAATTCACTTAAAGGAAAAACATATGCTTTTTCAATTTTTTCAAAAGAACTTTGGGAAGAAACATCAAATTTTCTTATTGAATTTATGTAATTTCCAAGGAATTCTACTCTTAAAGGAAATTCAGAAAAAGGTGGAAAAAAATCTACAATTCCTCCTCTTGTGGTAAAAGTCCCAGGAATTTCAACTATTTCTTTTTCTACATCATATCCGCAATTTACCAGAAGGTCTATAAAATTATCTCTTCTTATCCTTTGTCCCTTTCTTATTTCTATTTTTCTAAATTTTTCAAAAGATGGGACTTTTTTTATTACTGCTGGAAAATATGTAACTATTATTGATTTTTTATTTTCATTTATCTGGAGGATTGCCTTAACCCTTTCAAAATTTATTTCAGAAATTTCACTCTCAACTCTTTCATATTCAGGAAAAAAAATGACATTTTCATCTGTAAAATTCAATATATCTGAATAGAATATTTCAGCAGTTTTCTCATCAGGAAGTATAACAAGGAAATTTGAATTCAAAAACTTAAAAATAGAAGAAATAAGATATGAAAAAAAGGATAAATTACCACCATACATAGAAAAAACTCTTCTGCCTTCAATTAAATCCAAAATATCATAAATCTTTTTTTCTTTTTCTGCATACCTCATCAAGAAATATTATACCTGCTTTTGAAAAATACCCCATGCACAAGTTGAGTACATAGATAACATCTATGAAAATGCTTATAAATATTTTACCTGCAATCCAGATTTATCAAAAGGTTTATTCCAGGCATCTATTTTTACTCATTGGCATCCGATAACTATTTGAATTCTGGTATCCCGAACAAAAAATGTGATTATTTAACTTAAGGTTTGGAAAGGAGACCAGCCACACATAAAATTCTTAACAACCGCCGGAAACTATCTCTATAACCATTTACTAATATCTCTTGACAAAAATTTAAAATATGGTGTATAATGATATTAGACAAAGGGAAAATATGGGAAAGATAAATGAAAGAAAAGGGATACCACTACCAAAGCAGATAAAGGAAGAACTTTTAAAAGATATAAGGGAAGGGAAGGTAAAGCAGGGGGAGAGGATACCGTCTGAGGAAGAACTTGCTAAGGAGTTTGGTGTCAGCAGGATGACAGTAAGGGAAGCAATAGTTGAATTAATTAATGAAGGGTATCTATACAGATTGCCTGGTAGAGGAACATTTTTGAAAGGTTACTTACCGGAAGGAAGTTATATTAAGTCCAGAATAGTAATAAAAGTACCTAATTTAAAAAACTCCTTTTACTATCAGATCATATCAGGAGCAGAGAGAGTATTTACACATAGAAATTATGAATTTAAGATTTTGACAGAAAGGGACAATCAGATAGAAGAGAAGAATATTCTGGGAAGGATATTGGAAGATAAAGATGTAGGGGTATTACTTATTTCTGCATATTACACAAGGACGAATCTATCTTTGATAAAAAAGATAGTTGAGAAAATTCCAGTTGTAGTTGTTGATGTAAAGGTGCCAGATATAAAGGTTGACACAGTGGTTTCAGATGATTTTCAGGGTGGATATATAATAACCGAACATTTAATAGAGATTGGATATAAAAAGATTTTGCATTTAGCAGGTCCTAAGGGTGATTCAAGTGCAGATGGAAGAAGGGAAGGATATATTAAGTGTATGAAAAGGTATGGGTTAGAGCCGATTATAAGATATACAAAGTGGGAAATTGAGGATGGGTATTTTGAGACAAAGAAGGTCTTTTTAAACAGGGATGATATAGAGGGTATTTTTTGCTGTAATGATGAAGTAGGTATAGGGTGTTACAGAGCGTTAAAAGAGTTAGGGAAGGCGGTGCCGGAAGATGTAGGGATAGCAGGTTATGGAAATACGGATATAAGCAGGGGTATAGAGGTTCCATTTACGACAGTTGACCAGTCCGCAGAAGAGATGGGGAGGATAGCAGCGACACTGTTATTGGACAAGATAGAAGGGAAGAGGAAGTTTAATGAGGCGGAGGAGATAAGGGTAAATACCCGGATTATCATAAGGAACTCCTGCGGTATTTACATAAAAAAGTAAAAAGAAAAGGGGGTGATAAAAGATGAGAGAGTTAAAAATGAAAAGAAAAAATGAAGGAAAGGAGGTGAGAAAAATGGAAAAGAAAGGATTTACATTAATTGAGTTGCTGGTAGTAATTGCTATCATAGCGATTCTTGCAGCGATGCTGCTACCAGCACTTTCTAAAGCAAGAGAAAAAGCCAGAATAGCAGTTTGTCTCAGCAATCTCAAACAAATTG
>JAGGVW010000014.1 GCA_021157805.1 bacterium | reverse complement strand
TTGCTTGTTTGAAGACAATGTTTAATAAAGCAATAGAATGGAAAAAAGTAAAAGAAAATCCAGTAAGGGAAGTAAAATTGTTTAAAGAGAATAACGAAAGAATTAGATACTTAAAAGAAGACGAAATCAAGAAACTTTTAAACAATCTTTCTGGTTCATTAAGAATTATTGTGATAATAGCGTTGAATACAGGAATGAGATTAAGCGAAATTTTAAATTTAAGATGGGAGGATATTGATTTTTCTACCAAATTGATTTATATTAGAGAAAGTAAAAGTGGAGAAAGTAGAGAAATTCCAATGACAGATATAGTTTATAATACTTTGTGGGATTTGAAATTTACAAGTCAATTAAAAGGAAGAGTTTCTCCTTTTGTTTTTAAAGGTATAAAGAAATATTGGGTTTCACATAGATTTCATTATATAGTAAAAAAGTTGGGTATAAAAGATTTCAGGTTCCATGATTTAAGACATACTTTTGCTTCTTATCTCGCTATGATGGGAGTAAATTTAAAAACAATTCAGGAGTTATTAGGGCATAAAACTTTTAAAATGACTTTGAGATATGCTCATTTATCAAAAGATTATAAGAGAGAAGTAATGGAAGTTTTTGAATCAAAGATGGACACTTTTTGGACACCTAAGGAGAAAAGCCCAGAAGAAAAACAGAATGAAGTTTCCTATAAGTTAAGAAGTATCAATAACTTGGATAGTAGAAGCCGGGGTGGCGGAATGGAAGACGCAACGGACTTAAAATCCGTTGGGAGCTTGCTCCCGTGAGGGTTCGAGTCCCTCTCCCGGCACTTATCTCTCAACCAATTTCACAATTTAAGTATTCAATAAAAAGAAATCACAGCCAGCTTCTGACTGCGGTAAAAACTCCTCCGTAAATCATTTTAAACAAATAAAGCAAGCAAAGGAACTGGTAAAACATAAAGATGTTCATATTTGCCCAGACGCAATCCTTTATAGCTAATAATACCTTTTCTGTATTTTAGAATCTGCTTCAATTCACTTCTTTTTAAATTTTCTGTCCATTTTATTTCTACAGGTAGGAATCTTTTTCCAGAAAGAATCACCAGGTCTACTTCTCCCTCTGCTTTTATATAATAAACCTTATGATTCCTTCTAAATAAAGACACTATACATCCTTCCACTATCTCAGCCTGACCATAGTCTGAAACTATTTCTGTGGGATTATCAATATCTTTAGCCCAGGAAATAAGTGATTGAGCAATAAATGGGTCAGTGAAATGAATTTTCTTTGCCTTTTTGGGAGCAGGTTTTAGTTTATCTTCCCTTAATGCCTGTTGAATGAACAGAACATCCATATCCTGCAGAATATTCAGATAATCCTGGATTGTAGAATGATGTTGAATTTCGGTCATTGAAGCAATATTGTGAAGAGTAATCTGTTTACCCAACCTTTCACTTAAAACTACAAGGATTTCCTTTAAAAAATGCTCTTTCTTATTCCGTTTGAGAATATCTCCTATAATCCACTGCTGATAAGTTCGGTAGACAAATCGCCCAATTTTACCTTTATTTTTATAAAATTCATTTATTGCAGGAAGAAATCCACCTGTTAATAAATAATCCTTGAAACAGATATCTATCTTTTTTATGGTCTCTGTAGTCAGACTTTCTTTCAGAGAGAGAAAAAGTTCATCTGTGGGTATTTTCAAAAAAGATGAAAATCCTTTAATTTTCTTTACTATACTCTCTAACTTCGGGGTGGTGAGTAAGAGAAACTCTGAAAATGAAAGAGGATAATAATGAAAATCTGTATTTTCTGCTTTTCCTCTTCTTCCAGGAAACTTCTTCATCGCCTCTTTCAATACCACTGAGTCAGAACCTGTGATTAATACTGAACCTTTTGTAAAATATCCCAGGTCAGCAAAATATTTAATGGCTCTATCCCATTCTTTCACATAGGTCATCTCATCCAGAAATAAATAAAAACCCTTTTCTTTATCAATCCCTTCAAAAAACTCCTCCATTACAGAAACAAGTTCCTGATATCTCTCCAGTAAATCACAGGGAATATAGTAGATTTGAGAGGAATTCACCCTCTTCCTTGTTAGAAGATTCCGTATGAGCAATTTAATCAATGTGCTTTTACCCACCTGCCTTCCACCTGTCAGAATATAAATCCCCGGAATGTGAAGAGGGATACTGTTTTCAAGAGGAGAACGAAATACAAATTTTACTTCTTTAAGATTTCTCAAATGAGGGTCGTTATTGAGATAAGTCTGGATACTTTCCCTAAAGAGATTATGTAACCTGAATTCTATTCTCATATCTTTATTTTACACGATATTAAATTTTTGTCAATACATATTATCCAAATTTGGTCAATCCTCCTCTACCAAATTTTTCTCCTTCTCCGTCTTAAGAATTGAGATGAGAATAAAGCGATAAAGAAAAAGAGAGATGTTATTAATTGGAGCCGGGAGAAACAGAAATTAGAAGGATTTGGGAAGAAGAGCGACCTTTAAATGGTTTTACAAGTGTTATAACTATTTTCTTTCCATCAGGAGACCAGCAATTATCCGAAATTATCACTCTTTCACCAACATATTCAGGATAACCTGTTTCATTGAAATGAGTAATTTTTCTTTTTTTTAAACCATCTGAATTCATAATCCATAACTCTGTTTTTAAGGTTCTGGACCATCTTTCAGGAGTGTATTTATAGCCCTGGCTACTTACCCAGCATATTTTCTTTCCATCGGGTGAATAATGAGCATGTTCATCCCAGACATCGGGAGAAAAGGTTAATCTTTTCAGTTTTTGTGTTTTTATATCCATTTCCCATATATCATAACCATAATATGCTCTCTTTCCTGAACCTATGGTGCAGAGTATTTTTTTACAATCTTTTGAGAATTGGTGCGCTTCATACCAGACCTTCCCTTCTGGTTGATATGATTTTACATTCTCTATATGGGGGATGGGGTTTTCAACAAAATCAGCAACCATTATAGACCAGTTAAATTTATCTTTTCCCATTTTTTGTGTCCATAGAAGTTTTTTCCCATCAGGCGAAAAAGAAGGATGAAGAATTGCCTGCCCAGATTTTACTTTTGTTAATTGATAGAAATTTCTATTTTTGAGGTCCATAACCCACAAATTATTGTGTAAACCATGTCCAGGCTGTGTATAGAGATAATCAATTTTTTTTGTATGAGGAAATTTTGGGTCCTGAGATTGAAAAACTATATATCTGCCATCAGGATGCCAGGAAGGTTGTCCATTATGAAGTGAAGGTATTTTTGATATATTACAGGTCAAACATCTTGCATCTGAACCATCGGATTTCATTACCCATACATCATAATATCCATCTTTTCCATATCTGCTGTGAACTATTAAGTCGCTTCTGTATGACCAGTCAACTCTTCCTCCTCTTTCTGAAACCAGAACATAATATTTTTTAAATGAACCACTGTAAGAATTTATAAATAAGAACAATCCAATAAGTAAAATTTTATCAGTTAATTTCATTCTCTTTCTTCTTTAATGCTTTTTTATCTATTTTTCCTGTGGATGTTTTTGGCAGGGCATTAACAAATTCTATTTCCCTTGGAATTTCATGTTTTCCCAGATGCTTCCTGCAAAAAGCGATAATTTCTTTCCTTTCTACCTTTTCTCCATTTTTTAAAACTATTACTGCTTTTGGGACTTCACCATAAACAGGATGTGATTTAGGGATTACTGCTACTTCTGAAACAGATGGATGTCTGTAAATAACTTCCTCAATCATTCTGGGGTAAACATTCATCCCGCTTACAATTATCATATCCTTCTTTCTGTCAACTATGTAAAAGTATCCATCCTCATCTTCATATCCAACATCTCCTGTTCTGAACCATTCTCCAAAAAATGATTTTTTTGTTTCTTCTTCCATTTTGTAATACCCTTTCATTACATTCTCTCCCTTTACAACTATTTCCCCTACTTTCCCTTTTTCCAGTTCATTCCCTTCATCATCAACTATTTTCATCTTAACTTCAGGTATTGGTTTCCCTATAGAGCATGGTTTACATATACCACCAACTGGATTAATTGAAGTAACAGGTGAACATTCTGTAGGACCATCTCCTTCATATATAATTTTCCCATACTTTTTCTCAAATTTCTCTTTTATTTCAACTGGTAAACCAGCACCTCCTGATATGCAGAAACGGAGAGAAGAAAGAAACGGCTTCATTTCATCCGGTAAACTGGCAAGAACATTATACATTGACGGAACTCCCATAAAAATTGTGCTTTTTGTATTTTTTATTGTTTCTACAACTTCCACAGGAGCGAATTTTATAACAAGAGAGATTGTTGCACCGATTGTCAGAGGTGTTAACATACAGGCAGTTGCTCCAAAAGCGTGAAAGAGAGGCAAAACTGTTAGAAAAATATCTCTTTCACTTATGGGAACCGCTTTAATTATTGAATTGACATCAAACAGGAGGTTTCTATGAGTTAACATTGCTCCTTTTGGTTTTCCTGTGGTGCCTGAAGTATATAAAATAGCACAAACATCTTCTTTCTGATTTACTTCTGGAATTTCAAATTCATCCTTTTCTGTCCTAAAAATATCTTTAAAACTAAAAGAATTAAATTGACTTTTTTCACCTGTGGAAATTAAAACAGGTGGTAAAGAAGTTTTTATTTCAGAAATTCTTTCCTCAAAACCGTCAAAATATACAAAAGCAGAAGCATCAGAATTCTTTATTACATACTCTATTTCTTCTGGACTTAAAAGAATATTCACTGGAACAACTGTCGCTCCTGTTTTTACAATACCAAAATAACTTATTATAAATTCAGGAATATTAGGACAGTAAAGACAAACATTTTTACTCCTGCCTATGTTAT
Organism: bacterium; assembly: GCA_021157805.1. The sequence goes on along the minus strand of JAGGVW010000014.1, from coordinate 1,254 downwards.
TTTTTTTCAGAAAAGAAGCAAGTTTGTTTGAAAGATTTTCAAGTTCTAAATAAGAAAGTTTATTTTCTCTGAAAATTACACCTGTTTTATCCTGAAAAGTTTCAGCACTCTTTCTTAATATTTCTCCAACTGAATTAATTTTATCCTGCATATTCTTTAATGAATTACTCTTAAAAAATAAATCTTTCTCATTTTTTCTATAACCTTCTTCTTTCTTTTCTTTTAAATTTTCTTATTTTAAGCATATCAATTTCAGAATATAAAATTGATGTCTTTTTGTCAAATTTAAACATTTGAATATAATATATGGAAAAATGGGGAAATATAAATTTTATGACCTTGTAGAAATTGTCAGGAAATTAAGGGGTGAAAAAGGATGTCCCTGGGATAAAAAACAGACACATAAATCATTAATAAAATATCTCAAAGAAGAGACAGAGGAATTGATAAAAGAAATAGAAAAAGATAATATCGGAGGAATAAAAGATGAACTGGGTGATGTTTTATTACAGGTTGTTTTTCACACTCAGATAGAAAAGGAAAAAGGAAATTTTGATATTGATGATGTTATTGATAGTATATGCAGGAAAATGATAAGAAGGCATCCTCATGTTTTTGGAAACTTAAAAATTAAAGATGAAAAGGAAATAATTGAAAACTGGGAAAAAATTAAAAAAATGGAAAAGAAGGGAAAAAGCAAACAATGATAAAAAGGTATGTGGAGGACCGTCCTCCACAGAAAAAAAGAAGGGGAAAATAAAAAAATTTCAATGAGAGAAAAAATGAAGAAAAAAGTTTTTTATGTTTTCATCATCACTCTGACCTCGTATGGAGAAGAACAAAAGAAGGATACGATAAGATGAGAGAAGAACAGATTTTTCATAATTTAAAACTTTTTGAAATCAGTTGACGAATTTTGAAGGTATAATATGGTTGGGTAATATAAAGAGAAAATTTGAAAACTTGAGAATAGAAAAGTAAAATAAAAAAGATAATTGCTATTTAAAAAGTTTCTTATGTTTGTCGAATTTTAGTTTCCTTTCTCTGATTTCCTTTTTTAAAGTTTTTGTGGTATAATAGAAAAGGGAAGAAAATATGAGAAAAAAAGGTGTAGCGTTAATAGTAGTTCTTGTGTTAGTTGTTCTTTTTTCTGCTCTTATTCTTGCTGTTGTCCTTTCTGCCACTATGGCAATAAGAAAAGCACACTATTACACTGACAAAACAATTGCCCTTGAAATAGCAGAAACCGGGATA
>JAGGVW010000004.1 GCA_021157805.1 bacterium | reverse complement strand
TTTGTTTCGGATTTGATAGATGAACTCTTACCCCATTTTTCTGCAGCATATCTACAAACCAATACCAACTACCACTTGCCTCTACTGCTACTTCTGAAGGAACATCAAATTGTGAAAAATATCTTTCCATCCCTTCCCTATCGTTAAGGCATACTTTTCCTTCTTTCTCTTCTCCGCCCCTTCTGTCTAATGAGTTATACACAAAATATCTTTTGTGCAAATCTACTCCCTGTGTTATAATATATTCACTCATTTTGCCTCCTTTCTATGGGTTGTTTTTTCCCTTTATTATAACCTGTAGAAGGAGGCTTTTTATATCATACCTATATAAAATAATAATCCATTGAGACATCAAAAATCCATTCCAACACATTCTCTTATTTTCTCCTTTTTTTCTTTTTTCTTTCTCTATAAAACGGGTTGTTTTCTACTATCTTAATAACCGAACTTACTGAGGAGGAAAATTAGGGAAGTAAAGACAGGAAAGGGATGTTTTTTTATTTTCAAGATATAGACACTAAAATTTTAAAAATAACTCATGATGAAGTTTTTTATAAGGCATATTTAAAGATAGGTTAAACACGAAAGAAGGGAAAAATGCATATATAGAGAAATAAAGTAGTTTATAAAGGGAAAGATAGGATGTTATGTAATAAAGACAAATTTAAAAGAAAAACTTACAAAAGAGCAAATAATTGATTATTATAAAAGTTTATCTTTAGTAGATAGGACATTCAGGATTATAAGGATAAAAGCACATGCATTTATTTGCATGCTTTCTTATTATATAGTAGTGGAGATGAAAAAGAGATTAAACCAGTTATTCTGTGAAAATATAAATTAAATACTAATTAGAAAATTGACTTTTGACTTAATCTGTTGTCTTATATGAAGTTATATTGATTTTTAAATTGGTAGGTTCGGCTATTATCACCCACCTTCTTTCCATATTATAACATATTAATTTTACCACCCAATTTTTTGTTAGGTTTTTGCATCAATAACTCATCAGGCAACTGGCTTACATTTTATAAGAACCGGGTTTTACCACTGGTAACATTATTCTTTCCTTTAAAAACTAAAAGAAAATATTGATTTTTTTAACATAACTGGAAGTAAACCAGTTTCTTCATCAAATAAAAGATAATAGAAAACTTTTTCAAATTTTGTTCCCTCTATTTCAAAATTTATTGAAGTCTTTCCCATTAAAAAACTTAAAAGTTGAATATTATCCGCTCCTGCTTCAATGTAGTCCAGTATATCTTTTCCAGTATAAACACCACCTGTTCCTGAGATACAAAGATCGGGGAAAATTTTCTTTACTTCTTTTATCTGTTGTATATTTCTTTCTTTTAGTTCTTTACCTCCATGAGCAGAATCAAACTCCCTTTTAAAAATTCTATTTCCAATAACAACACCATCTGAATTCCCTTCAACTGCTGCCTTTACCATCTCAATTTGAAAATCAATTCCATAATCCAGATTTAAAATTTTCGGGAAAACAGAAATATCAGGTGCTACAGATTTCATTATTTCTGGAATTTCTCTATACCATCTCAAAATATTTTCTTTTTCCATTTTTTCATCTTCTTTTCTCAACCGTGGACAGAAATCTATTTCAAAAATTCTACCTCCTGTTTCATATAACTTCTGTGTGGTATATACCCATTCATCTTTTTTAATCTCTTCATCTGGTAAGGGAAGATGACACAATAAAGAAGCAATAACAGCAAATTTTTTCTCCTGGTATTTAAAAGCATTTATGGCAAATTTTAAATATTCAGAAAGGCATCTTGTATCTGCTCTACCATCCCAGTGAATAATCGGGAATTTTTTATCAACATCAAAATCATCATACACATTTTTAAGGTAAGTGGGTGGATTTCTATATGAAATCATACTGGAATTTCCGTTTTCATCCTCTCCAACAACTGATTTCAAAACACAGCCAGCAAAATTTGCCTCTTTTATCTGAAAAACTTGTTTTTCAATCCTTGTTAACTGACCGGGAGCAATTAGAATGGGATTTTTGAGATATAGATTTCCATACCTTGAAGATAAATCTATACCTGTAATTTCTTTTATTTTTTCCTCAAATCCATCAAATTTTTTCTCTTTCATCAGATTTTTCAACTCTTTCAGTTTTCCCATTTTAAGAAAGAAATCTCTCAATATTTTCTCTTACAAATTCATCATCCCTCAGATGTGGATACATCTGGTAAATCCTGTCAATCTCCTCTTTCTGACCAGGTGATAACTTTTCATCAGGATTCAAAGTCCAATTTCCTTCAAGCAAACCAGACCTCCTTAAAACTTCATTTATTCCAGGAATACATCCAGCGAAATTATTTTTTGCATCAAAAATTGCTCCATTTGCATCTGTTATTTCAGCAGCAAGAGTTAATATATTAGGAGGAACTGGTTTCTTATTATTCACAATTTCTTTTACTTCATTGAATATCTCCACACTTTTTTTTGTCCAGAAAGCCCAGTGTCCGAGAAGTCCTCCCACAATATTTACTTCTCTGCCTTTTACTTTAAACGGAGTTATCAGATCAAAAATTATATTATCATCATTTCCAGTATATAAAGCAATCTCTTTTTCTCTTTTTGTTTCTAAAAGTGCCCTTATAACATCTATTGTTGTATATCTATCAAAAGTTGCAATTTTAACAGCGACCACATTTTCAATTTCAAAGAATTTACACCAGAAATTAAAACTGAGGAATCTTCCACCAAGAGAAGGTTGAAGATAAAAACCAAATAGAGGAATTACTCTGGCAACTTCTTTCGCATGTTCAATTATTT
>JAGGVW010000121.1 GCA_021157805.1 bacterium | reverse complement strand
TTATTCCCGAATTTAATAAATCTTCTGCTTCTTTTAAAATATCTGGTATTTCCTTACTTCTTTGTCTTCCTCTTAAATGTGGTATGAGACAATAACTACATCTATTATCACACCCTTCAGCAATTTTTAAATATGCATAAGGGAAAGTAGTAATAAGGCGTGGATATAATTTTTTTGTGAAAAATGTATTATTATCAATCTTTTTAATTTTCTCTTTTTCATTTAATTCCTCAACCACTTCAACAAACTTTTCAGGGTCTCCTGTTCCAACTATTCCATCTATATCCCCAATTTCAAAAACTTTCTCTTTAAATCTCTGAACAAGACACCCTCCCACTACAACTTTTCTTTCTCCTTTATTCTCAACAATTTCTTTTATAACACCCAATGACTCATCAACTGCTTCTTTTATAAAAGCACAGGTATTTATAATTACAATATCAGAACTTTTCCATGAATCAGTTATTATAAAATTTTTTTCTCCAAGAAGAGCAAGGACATTTTCAGAATCAACAAGATTTTTTGCACACCCCAGACTGATAAGAGAAACTTTTTTATTCATCTTAATTACTCAATTCCTGAAAGGAGATAAAATGTAAAGAAATATATTGTGAAGAAAATTAAGGGCAGGATTATTACAAGCACTTTTTCTTTACCATCTTTATTGTTATTTTCTATTTCTTCCTCATTCTCTTCATCTTCCTCATTTTTAAATTCTGATAAAATTTCTTCAATTCTATTTTCATCAAAACCAATATATTCACAATAAATTTTCATATAACCAAGAAGATGGACTTTACTCGGAAATTTATCCCATTGCCCTTTTTCTAAAAGTTCAACATATTTTAAAGGAATTCTTGTTTTTTCAACTATTTCATCAATTTTAATATTTTTCTTTTCTCTTTCTTCCTTTAAAATATCTTTAATCCTGTCTCTCTCCATTTTCTTCCTGTAAAATCACTTTTCTTGGTTTTCCTTCAACATATGGTCCTACAATCCCTTCCTGTTCCATCCTCTCAACAAGTTTTGCCGCTCTGTTAAAGCCAATATTTAATCTTCTCTGCAACATTGAGATTGAAGCAATTCTTGCTGTAAGAACAATATTTTTTGCTTCCTGATAAAGAATATCATCATCTATTTTCCCTTTTGGAGAAGGAATAAATATCTGACCTTCCTCTTCCTCTGTTGTTTTCCTTTCAAGTATTTCCATATCATATTCAGGTTCTCCCTGCATTTTCAAATAATTACATATACTTTCTATTTCCTCATCTGATACAAAACTTCCCTGAATTCTCAAAGGAATTGAACTCTGAGGGGGAATAAAAAGAAGGTCTCCTCTACCAAGAAGTTTTTCTGCTCCAATCTTATCAAGTATTGTTCTTGAATCAAATTTTGAAGTGACCTGAAAAGAAATCCTGCAGGGTAAATTTGCCTTTATTACACCTGTTATTACATTTACAGAAGGTCTTTGTGTTGCAAGGATTAAATGTATACCTGCTGCTCTTGAAAGTTGTGCAAGACGAATTATACTCTGTTCAATTTCATTTTTTGCAATAAGCATAAGGTCTGCAAGTTCATCTATAACCACAACTACATAAGGAACTTTTTCATCTTTGAATTGTAGATTATAACTATCTATATTTCTGACCTTTTTTTCTGAAAACAATTTGTATCTTCTCTCCATCTCATGAATTAACCACTTTAAAACATTTACTGCTTTCTTTATATCAATCACAACTGGACAGAGTAAATGAGGCAATCCATTATAAAGAGTAAGTTCAACCATTTTCGGGTCAATGAGTATAAACTTAACTTCTTCTGGAGTTGCTTTATAGAGTATTGAAGTTATTAGAGAGTTCAAACAAACAGTTTTTCCTGAACCTGTTGCTCCAGCAATTAAAAGGTGGGGCATAATTTTAAGGTCTGAAACAACAGGTCTTCCCATAATATCTTTCCCTATTGCAATTGTGAGTTTTGAAGGGTTTTTCTGGAACTCTCTACTTGCAAGAATTTCTCTTAAATAAACAATGGAAATTTCTCTATTTGGAACTTCAATACCTAATGTTGATTTATTGGGAAGAGGAGCAACAACTCTTATAGTTGTTGTCTTTAAATTCATAGCAATATTATCCTGAATTTTAAATATCTTCTGCACAGGAATACCGGGAGCAAGTTGAATTTCAAACATTGTTACTCTCGGCCCCTGATTTATCTGAACAACTTCTCCTTCAATTCCAAATTCTGAAAGTGTTTCTTCAATTACTTGAGCATATCTTTCAAAATCCTCTTTTGTTTCCTTCTGCGTTGGACTGCCTGCTTTCAAAAGTTTCAAAGGAGGGAGAGAAAATTTTTTCTGCTTTGGAGAAATAGAAATTTTTTCCACTGTCTTTTTCTCTTCTTTTTTCTCAATTTTTTCAGGTATATTTTCTTTCTCCTCAACTTCTTCAACATTCTTTTTTATAACTCTTCTTTTCCTGAGAGATTTTTTTTCTGGTAATGTCTCTTTATCTCCCTTCACAGGTAAAATGTGGGTAGCAAAAAGTGCCTTGAAAGGAGATATAAAAATCTTATGCCCAAGCCCGGCGAAACCAACAAGGGCAAAGGCAAGAACCAAAAAAATTCCTCTTTTCCCAAAAAATTCTTCAAGATAGGGAGCAAAAACGCTCCCTATAAAACCACCTGAAAAATTAATGAGGTTTCCTTTAAGTGCTATAAAGATTGAAAAAACAAAAACAATTCCACCTATACTTATTATTTTTCTCCACAAATTAACCCTCTCTCCCCATATAACATTATAAGCAGCAAAAAGAAGAAGGAAAACAAGAAGAAAAGAGGTTTTACCAAAGAAAAAAATCAGGAAAGCAGAAATATATGAGCCAATTTTACCACCAAAGTTTGATATTTCAGTATTTATAGGATAACCCATCTGACAGAATTTAAATGCAGGGTCAAACGGGTTAAAGGAAATAAGTGAAAGAAAAACATAAAGAGCAATACCAAATACAAATAATCCTTTTATCCACCTTTCTATATCTTTCAACTTCATATTTATAATTTACCACGGAAGAAAGTCAAAAGCAATATATCCAGTGTTTGAATGAATTGAAATGTTGAAAATATACTTTCTTTCTGCTATCCTATAAGAAAAAGGAGGAAAAAATTAGCACCAGGAGACAGAAGAGGATTGAACACTTTATAAGGAAAGAAATTGAAGATATTATAAGAAGAGAGGTCTCTGACCCGAGAGTTGGATTTTTTACAATTACTACTGTTCATATAACCCCTGATTATAAATTTGCAAAAGTTGGTATAAGTTTTTTAGGTGGTGAAGAAGAAAGAGAAAAAGGAATTGAAAG
>JAGGVW010000097.1 GCA_021157805.1 bacterium | reverse complement strand
TACTCCTGCTTTTCCAATAGCCATTGTTGCAACAGGAACTCCAGTTGGCATTTGAACTATTGAAAGGAGTGCATCAACTCCTTTTATTTCACTTGTTGGGAGAGGAACACCTATAACAGGAAGTATTGTTTTTGCAGCAATTACTCCTGGAAGATGTGCAGCCATTCCAGCAGCAGCAATTATTACTTCATAACCTGCTTCCTCTGCCTTTTCTGCAAAAGAAATTGTTTCATCAAGAGTTCTGTGTGCTGAAAGAACAAAAACATCAAATTCAACCCCGAAATTATTAAGCATTTCTTCTGCACCTTCAATCAATTCAAGGTCATTTTTGCTTCCGACAACAATTGCTACTTTTCCCATATTTCCTTTATCCTTTCAATTGCTTTTTTTATTTTTTCTTCAGAAATTGTGAGGGAAAATCTCACATATCCTTCTCCGCTTGGACCAAAACCAATTCCAGGAGTTGCTATTATTTTACCTTTTTCAAGGAGATAGTCAACAAATTCAATGGAATTTCTGTTAACTTTCAACCAGACATAAAAAGTTCCATCTGGAAATCTGACATCAAAGCCAATATTTTTTAATCCATTGACAAATAAATTCATCCTTCTTCCATATATTTCCCTCATTTTTAAAATACTTTCTTTACTATTTCTCAATGCTTCAATTCCTGCAAACTGGATTGCCTCAAAAACACCTGAATCAATATTTTCTTTTACTTTTGAAAGAAGTGAAATAAGTTCTTTATTACCACATGCCCATCCAACTCTCCATCCAGTCATATTGAATGTTTTTGATAAAGAATTAAATTCTATTCCAATATCTTTTGCTCCCGGGATGGAAAGAAAACTAACAGGTTTTTTTTCATAATAAATTTCACTATAGGCAGCGTCATATACCAAAACTATATTGTTCTTTTTACAGAAATTTATTGCTTCTTTTAAAAAGTCCTCAGTTGCGCAGGAAGCAGTTGGATTATTTGGATAGTTGAGATAGAGGATTTTTGATTTTTCTAAAACATCCTGTGGTATTTTTGATAAGTCAGGTAGGAAATTGTTTTCTTCTTTAAGAGGAAGAAAATAAACCTTGCCATTTGCCAAAATTGTTCCTATTTTATAGACAGGATAAGCAGGTTCAGGCACCAGAGAATAATCACCGGGGTTTATAAAACAAAGAGGGAAATGAGCAATTCCTTCTTTTGAACCAATGAGAACACATATTTCATTTTCAGGGTCAAGTTTTATATCATAATTTTCTTCATAAAAAGATGCAATTGCTTTTCTGAATTTAATATTTCCTCTTCCAAGAGGATACCTGTGAAAGGCAGGTTTTTTAACATATTCTCTCATTGCTTCAACAATATTTTCAGGTGTTGGTATATCAGGGTCTCCTACCCCAAAATCAATTACATCGGCACCTTCTTTTATCAAATTTTTCTTTTTCTTATCAATCTCAACAAAGAGATAAGGAGGGATTTTTTTTATTCTATCACTTATTTCAAACATATTACCTCCCTGAGTAAATCATTCATTGTATAAAATTTTTTCTTTTTCCCCTTTAAAAATTCAGCTGCCTTAAGAGCACCTTCTGCAAAAATTTCCCTGTTGTAACACCTGTGAGAAATTTGGATAATTTCTCCTTTTCCTCCCCAGTAGACATAATGCTCTCCTATAATATCTCCAATTCTTAAAGAATGCACCCCAATTTCTTCAGAACATCTTTCCCCCGTAATTCCTTCCCTCCCATATTTTATAACTTCTTCAAATTTCCTTCCGGTTTTTTCACATATAATTGAAGCAATTTTTTTTGCTGTTCCACTTGGTGCATCTTTTTTAAAATGGTGATGAATTTCTGTAATTTCTGTTTCATAGTTTTTTAAAAGACCTGATGCATATTCAATTATTTTAAAGAAAAGATTAACTCCAATACTCATATTTGGTGAAAGAAACACAGGTATTTTTTCTCCTGCCTTTTTAATCTGCTTTAACTGCTTTTCTGAAAATCCAGTTGTTCCTATTACAATTGGATTCCCTTTTTTCTTACATATTTTTAAAAACTCCATAGTTGCAGAAGGAACTGTAAAATCAATAACAACCTCTTTCCCTTTTGCAATTTTAGAAAGATTATCTGAAAGAATAAAACCGTTTATTTCTTTCCCGATTTCAGGATACTCCTTGTTTTCAACAATACCACAAATTTCAAAATTTTTCTTTTCTCTGGCAAGTTTAAAAATTAAGGAGCCCATTCTTCCTCTTGCACCACAGATAATAATTTTTGTTTTTTTCATTCTTTAACCCTTTTTATTTTCGCTCCTATTAACTTTAACTTTTTTTCAAATTTTTCATAACCCCTATCAAGATGGTAAATCCTTGAAATTTCAGTTTTACCTTCAGCAACAAGTCCAGCAAGAACCAATGCAGCACTTGCTCTGAGGTCAGAAGCCATAACTTTTGTTCCGTAAAGTTTATCAACTCCTTTTACAATTGCTTTTGACCCATCAAGAGATATATTTGCTCCCATACGATTCAATTCTCCAACATGTATAAATCTTTCAGGGAAGACCTTTTCTGTTATAACACTCATTCCATCCGCAAGGGAAAGGAAACTCATCATTTGTGCCTGAAGGTCTGTTGGAAACCCAGGATACGGAAGAGTAACTATATCAACTGCTTTCCACTTTTTTTCTGGTTTTGTAATTATTGTATCCCCTTTTATCTCAATATTTATTCCTGATTCTTCAAGTTTATCAATAAGAGCGAAAAGATGAGAAATAATAGCATTTCTAATAACTAATTTACTTTTTGTCAGATACCCAAGGAGTAAATATGTCCCTGCTTCAATTCTATCAGGAATTATTGTATATTCAACTCCTTTAAGATTTTTAACTCCTTCCACTTTTATAATATGGGAACCTTCTCCATAAATTTTTGCTCCCATCTTTTTTAAAAATCTTGCAAGGTCAACAATTTCTGGTTCACAGGCAGAAAATTCAATAATAGTTTCTCCTTTTGCAAGAGTGGAAGCCATAAGAACATTTGCTGTTGCAAGAACGCTTGAACCAAAAGTTCCTGCAAGAAAAATCCTATTTCCTTTCAATTTCTTTGCTTTCCCAACGATGTATCCCTCTTCATTAATTATTTCTGCTCCAAGTTTTCTAAGTCCTTTTAAATGAAGGTCAATCGGTCTTGGTCCAATAACACAGCCCCCTGGCATAGAGAACCTTGCTTTGCCAAATCTTGCTAAAAGTGGACCAAGAAGGCAGATTGAACCACGCATAGTGCTTACAAATTCATAAGGAGCAGTATATTTATCAATTCCATCAGGTTCAACTTCTACAGTATTATTTTGCCATTTTACTTTTGCTCCTATATATTTAAGGATATTTAAAAGAGTATGAACATCTTTAACATCAGGGACATTTCGTATTACTGATTTTCCTTTTCCCAGAATTGTTGCTGCAATAACTGGAAGTGCTGAATTTTTTGAACCAGATATTTCAATTTCTCCTTCTAATTTTTCTCCACCCTCAATTATAAATTTTTCCATTTTTTACCTTTCTGTCAGAATAATAATTTTTTTTATTTTACCATCTTTACTCTTTTAGTCAATTACTGAATTCTTCTATAGATATCTTCATGAATTTTGGAGAATGACAAATATTCGTATACACTCACTTTATGCTTTTAAAATTTTGAATAAGATTTAGAAAAATAAGTTAAATAAATATTTGCTTTTTCATCAGACCCAACAACATACTTTTGCCCCCATTTTAAATACCCAACAAGTAATTCCTCTTTTTCAGTGGTTAATATATCTCCTAATGTTGCTTCTTCATCAATCAAATTAATTCTCTCTTTTCCTTTTAAAACACCTTCCCAGGATTCTCCTTTATCTGGTAACCATCTTTCTCCCCAATAATG
>JAGGVW010000156.1 GCA_021157805.1 bacterium | reverse complement strand
TAAGAATGATGAGAGTTGAAAAAACACATCTTGCAAGTGAATATTTAATTCTAAATATATGGGATGATGACCATTTCAGAAACATTGATTCTGCAAGGTGGATTAGAGTGGCATGGATGCATAAAGATTTACCAAGAGGTGGTGGAGAAGACACATATCCAGTGCATGGTTTCCCTTGGGCTCATATAAGGTATGATGTTGAAAAAGGTAAATTTGTTGAATTGCCAGGGATATGTAAAAGTGAGGATGATTTAAAAAAACTTGCCGATAAGGAAACATATTATAACACATTTAAGGATGACCATGTTGTTCATCTTTTTACTCTTACAGAAGGTGGAGAAGCTCCTGTTGACTATCTTGAAAAGATTACTGAAAGTTTTGGCATTAAAGTCAATTTGAGAACTCCTGACGCAGAAAAAAGAAAAAAAGAAGCAAAAAAACTTCATATTGCTTATGGAATAAAATCAACAATTTATCTCCTTGAAAAACTTTCAAATTGGTGTACTGAAAACAAAAGAAAACTTATGACTCTTTTAAGTTATGATGCCCCAACAGTTAAAAAATTTATTGAAAAAAATGAAAGATTTGATATTGAACTGCTTGAATACCTAAATAAGAATAACTTTGTATTTGTTGATTGTCTTCAGAAAGCAAAAGATGAATATGAACAGTTTTATAAGGTTGATGTTGATAAATTCCTTGGAAGATTTTATATAGCAAGAGCAGGTGCTCAAGTTTTCGGACATTATAATCCTTATGGGAATTTCTGGTTTGCCTGGGCAATAAGAAAAGAACTTGTCAATTTCCTTTCTCCGAAACCACCTTCTTACAGATGATAAAAATACCAAAAAGGATAAAGTTGAAAGTGTTGAAAACAAGTTTATAAAATTTCTTTGAAAGAATTGTTTTTAAATTAAAATATTTATATACAACCACTTCGTTCTTTTCTACTTCTTCCCTTTTCCTGATATATTCCTTTACAATATAGGTAAATATGTTTTTACTTCATATTGATGAACCTGCTGTCTGTACATATCCCATTCTATCTTTTTTGCTGCAATAAGATTTGTATAAATATGGTCTCCAAGAACTTCTTTTAAAAGTTGACTTCCTTCTGCAACTTCAATTGCTTCAACTAAACTTCCAGGGAGGCATTCAATACCAAGTTGTTTCATTTCATCTTCTGTAAGGTGATAAACATCTCTTTCAAGTGGTTCAGGAAGTTGGTAATTATTTTCAACTCCTTTCATTCCAGCAGCAACCATACAGGCAAAAGCAAGATATGGATTGCAGGCAGGGTCTGGTGAACGAAATTCAATTCTTGTTGCTTTCTCTTTCCCTGGTTTATACATAGGAACTCTTACAAGTGCACTTCTATTTCTTCTTGCCCAGCATATATAAACAGGTGCTTCATATCCAGGAACAAGTCGCTTATAAGAATTCACCCACTGATTACATACAAAAGTTATTTCTCTTGCATGTTTCAAAATTCCTGCGATATACTTCTTTCCTACATCTGAAAGATTGTATTTATCTTCAGCATCAAAGAAAGCATTTTTATCTTCTTTGAATAATGACTGATGAGTATGCATCCCGCTTCCATTAACTCCATATATCGGTTTTGGCATAAAGGTAGCATAAAGACCCTTTTCCTGTGCTATTTCTTTTACAACCATTCTGTAAACCATAACAATATCAGCCATTTTCAACCCATCTTTGTATTTTAAATCAATCTCATGCTGAGAAGGAGCAACTTCATGGTGAGAGTACTCAACATCTATACCCATCTTCTCAAGAGTTAAAATTATTTCTCTTCTAACATTATTACCTGCATCAAGAGTTGTTATATCAAAATATCCTCCTTCATCAAGAATTTCTGTTCCTCTTTCATTTTTAAAGATAAAAAACTCAAGTTCAGGACCAACAAAATATGTAAATCCCTGTTTTTTTATCTTATCTAATTGCTTTCTTAAAATGTACCTGGAATCACCTTCATAAGGAGAACCATCAGGATTTAAAATATCACAAATCATTGCTGCAACTGCCCTTTCCTGAGGCCTGTATGGAAGGATTGTGAAAGTCCCCGGGTCTGGCATAGCCACCATATCTGATTCATCAATTCTCGCAAAACCCTTAATTGAGGAACCATCAAATCCCATCCCATCTTCAAGTGCTCCTTCAAGTTCTTCTTTTGTAATTGAAAAACCTTTCATCTGTCCTGTGATATCAGCAAAATAGAGACGGATAAACTTGACATCATTTTCTTCAACAATTTTTAAAACATCTTTTTTACTCAAATTTTTATCCATAAATTCCTCCTTTTTAAAGATTTAGAACTACAGAAACTATTCCACTTCTTTGTGGAGAAAATAATGGAAGGCACTCTTACCATTTGATTTAGGTTATTATACTCTATTTTTTACTCCTGTCAACTTTATGTTTTAACATATTCAAAAAACTCTATTCCATAATGCTAGCATATATCCACCAACAAGACGAACAGAAATTTCTTCAGGCATTTCATTTACCCTTTCATTAAAGGGTTCTGGTGTAACAGGACCATCATATCCTATTTTTTTAAGTGCTTTAAGAAAGCCAACAAGGTCAATAATCCCTGTCTCTGCAGGGATATTTCTTTTATCATTGCTCAAAACTTCAATCTCAGTTGAAGGTGCATCGTTTATATAAACATAAACAATTTTTCTTCTGTCAAGGTTTTCAATATCTTCTATTTTTCCACCAGAGATAAACCAGTGCCAGGAATTAAGTAAGACCCCTGTATTTTTAAAATCTGAAATTAACTGTAAAAGTTCTTCAAGTGTATGTATAAACTCATATTTATGGTTCTTTCTTAAAGATGGAGTTGATATAAATTCAAGCCCAAGATGGCAATCTTCAATCACATCAACAATTTTTTTTATTCTTTCTTTGTGCCATTTAAAATTTTCATTATAATCTTTCTCATCAGAAAAAGGTCTTACTGCAGTATATACTCTTTTTGCTCCAAGTTCAGTTGCAATAGGGACAAATTTTTTTAATTTTTCTAATTCACTTTTAAATTCTTCTTCGTCTGAATAAATATTTACAGGCAATCTCCAGCCACCAATTTTCAAATTAAATGATTGATACATCCCACTGACATAGTCAACAGAATATTTCTCCACAAGTTCAATTGTCTCATCCACTGGTAAATCCACACCTTCAAATCCACCTATTGTAGCAAGTCGTAATGCTTCTCTCAAGTTAATTTTTATTCCAAGTTCAGATGGTGAAAAATTTTTAAACATTTTTTTCCTTTTTGTTTTTTATTATAACATATTGAGAATTTTTTAAATAAATATAAGATTTACTTTTTCATCTTTTTCAAGAAGATTAAAGCAACTTCGGTTCTTTCGTAATATGAATTATACTGATTTCAAAATTGGTAAGTTCTCTTTATTTTATCATCTACATCATTTAGTTCTAAAATTCTATATTATTCTTCTGGCAAAATTTTTTTACATAACTATTTATAAACTCACTTCCATTGTCCATCCTGAATAGATGTCTGTGGCTGTCATTCCAATCTGCAAATGTCCTTATCGGTATCTGACTCTTTAACACTCTACATACTTTTGTTCCTTCCCTTTTATCTTCTATTAATATCCTATCTATTGTCCTTCCACTTATTATCTGACAAGTCAACTTCGCCACTATTTCTGTTGTAAAATTTCTTAATCTCTTACTATAATTGACTTTTCATTTATTTTTTTATC
>JAGGVW010000126.1 GCA_021157805.1 bacterium | reverse complement strand
CCTTTTCAATTCTCTGTAATTAACACCTTTTAGAAAAGATATAATCCCTGTTCCAGCCACTACCCATATACATTGTTTTATAAAAAAACCACTTTTTGAAATAACACCTTTTGAAGCACTGAAAAGAAGGAGTAAGCCAGTAAAAATAAGAATATATGTTAAAATTAAAAGAAAGTAACTGTCAAATTTTGATTTTAAATATCTAAAAATTCTCATTTCCTTCTATCCTCCCTTTTTCAGGAATAAAAATCTCCTTTAATATTCTACCTGCAATTAATGCTGCTTCTGCTGAAGAACCCTTATCAAGAAAAACAACCATTGCAATTTGTGGATTTTTACCCGGAGCATAACAGGCAAATGCTCCATATGTTGGCAATTCACTTTCTCCCCCTGTCCTCTGAGCAGTTCCTGTTTTACCACTTATTTCAAGCCCCTCTATATTTGCAAGATGACCTGTGCCGAAAAGAACAACATTTCTTAAACCTCTTTTTAAAATATCAAGCGTTTCAGAACTTATATAAACTGTTTTTTTTATGACAGGGGATATTTCCTTAACAACCTTCCCATCAGGAGAAATAATTTTTTTGACAACAAATGGTTTCCAGATATTTCCTCCATTGGCAACTGTTGAAATTAAAGATAAAAGTTGAATTGGAGTTGTTAAAATAGGTCCCTGCCCTATAGCAAGATTTAGAGGGTCTACTTCATACCTTGTTGGTAGATACCCTTTTTTCTCACCTGGTAAGTCAATACCTGTTTTTTCTCCAAATCCGAATTCTCTCGCATACTCAAGCATTTTCTTAACGCCAACTCTCATCCCACAAACACCAAAAAATATGTTGCAGGAAAATGGCAAAGCAAGATTTATATCAAGCCATCCATGTCCTTCTTCTTTCCAGCAATGAAAAATCCTATTGCCAACTTCCATTTCTCCTGTGCATTCAATCCTATCATATTCTTCAATTGCTCCTGTCTCTAATGCAGAAATTTCAGTTATAATTTTGAAAATTGAACCAGGTGGGTATTGCCCTTTTATAACTCTGTTTAATAAAGGATGGTTTTCAGCATTAAAATATCTTTCCACTCTCTCGGGGTCAAAACCTGGTTTGCTAACAAGAGCAAGAATTTCTCCACTTGTAGGGTTCATTGCTACCACACAGCCACTTCTTTCTCCAAGTTGTCTGTATGCTATTTCTTGAATAATACTATCAACAGTCAAAATTAAACTATTTCCCTGTTTTCCTGCTTTCTTACCAAGAATTTTTCTATGATGTCCAAGAGCATCTACTTCAACCTGTATTCCACCAGGAGTTCCTCTTAAAATACTGTCATAATATTTTTCAACCCCATCTTTTCCAATTACATCTCCTGATTTATATCCTCTATCCTTCAGCATATTTAACTCATCCTTTGAAATCTCTCCAGGATATCCGATAAGATGGCATGTTTTTTCTCCAAGAGGATATTTTCTGCCAACCCCTTCTTGAGGGAAAATACCTGGTAAATTGTTTATATTCTCTTCAATGAGAGATATTTCTTTTTCTGATAAGTTTCTTTTTATAACTATCCTGTCATAAGGATTTGGGTATTTCCTTTTAAGTTTTCTAAAAAGATATTTTTTATCAAGAGAGATTATCTTTGATAAAATTTCTGCTTCTTTTTCCACATTTTTCAGGTCAAACGGAATAAATACAAGGTTGAGAGAAGGGCTATCTTTTGCAAGAATTTTACCATTTCTATCATATATATTCCCTCGTGGAGTTCCTGTTTCAATTGTTCTTATGCAGTTATTAAGTGATAAGCGTGAATAATAATTATATTTTACGACCTGAAGGTAAAAACTTCTGCCAATCAAAATTATAATTAAAATCTTAACTATGTTATAAAAAAGTTTTTCCTTTTCCATTTCAATGTCTTACCAACATAAACTAAACACTCAACTGCTAAATTCATAAAAGCGAAAATAAGTGAATATTTCATAATTACCTCTTTAGTCCACATAAACCCCTCTCCTGCCTTCAATGGTAAAATTATAAAATAAATCATACTGAAAATAAAAACCAATAAATTCCTGATAAAAAAAGAATTCACTCTGTAAAAGGAATTAATATAAACAATAATCAAAAAAATTACACTGCTTAACCCGAGAATTGATTTAACAAGTGTATCATAAATAATCCCTGAAATAAATGCAAGAAATAAAGAAATCTCACTTTTTCCATCCCATACAAGATTTAAAAGAAAAATTAAAAGAAAACAGGGAACAATATGATAAAAGAAGTAAATTGAAAATATCGTTTGAATTCCCACTACCACAAGAAAAATTTCAAATATCCTTATTGTTTTCTTCTTTTCCAATTAGGACCTCTTTAAGATATGAAAACATACAGTATGGCTTAATATAGATTTCCAAAAATAATGAATTTTTCTGTTTCTCTATTTTTACAACTTTCCCAACTTTTATACCTGAAGGGTAAAACTCACTGTATCCAGAAGTTATAATCTCATCTCCTATTTTAATTTTACTGTCAGATGAAATATATTTCAAAAGGAGAAATGGAGTAGTCCCTCCTTCAACTATTCCAACTTCTCCAGTTGATGAAACAACAATACTTACTTTTGATTTTGTGTTAAATATGGTTGAAACATAAGAGACATTCTTTCCCACTTTCTCCACTTTTCCAACAAGAAATAAATCCTTTGTGATAACAACCATTCCACTCTCAACATTGTCATTTCTACCTCTGTTAACAATAAGTTCTGCAGGGAAAATATAAGGTATAAAACTTACAACTTTACTTACAATAAATTTGTTTAAATAATTTTCTTCTTTTAACTTCAACATTTCCTTTAATCTTTTATTTTCTTCAATT